>JAABRH010000021.1 GCA_011391015.1 Sulfurovum sp. | reverse complement strand
TAATCTCAAATCTTGATGGTTCTTTACTGTTACATTAACACGGTCAATACTTTGTTTGAGCTGTTCGATGCTGAAAGGTTTGATCAGATATCCCACTGCACCGATATCAAAAGCTTTAAGCGCATGCTCATCATAGGCGGTTTGGAAGATGATGGCCAGGTCTTGCTGGTGGTATCTGAGTTCATAGCCCAGTTCCAGTCCGTTTGTCTGGGGCATATTGATATCTAAAAGAACCAGATCAAAATGGTGTTCTTCTACTGCTTTGAGGGCACTTTGCGCATTGTCTGCTTCGATGATATCTTCATATCCAAGGGTTGTAAGCATTCTTTTGAGTCTTGCAAGTGCCAAGGCTTCATCATCTACGATAAGTATTTTCATGACAATCTCCTAAATAGAGTATAAAAGTAGGTGTTTGGGTGTTGCATATCTCAATCTTCCCATGACACAGAAGTTTGAGGCGTTGTGCCAGATTGGCAAGTCCCGTTCCAAATTCGGTGTTTTTCATTGCCTTGCCGTTATTATGCACGGTGAGGGTATGGGCTGTGGTATCGTAAGAGAGGGTGATGGTCAAACTCTGTTTTTCGATGAAACCGTGTTTTATGGCATTTTCAACAAGCAGCTGAATGGAAAATTTGGGTACAGACAAGGCAGGCATAGGCGTTGCAAGGTGTATGGCTATGGTGTTGCTAAAACGTATATTTTCAAGTTCTACATAGTCATAGACGTTTCTGAGTTCATCCTGCAGTGGAATGAGCGCTTTTTCATCCATGGTGTTTCGCAAGAAGGTGGAGACTTTCAAGATCGCCATCTCTGCTTTAACTGGGTCTTGATGGATGAGTTCTGCGATGGAGTTGAGTGCATTGAAGAGAAAATGGGGATTGAGCTGTGTCTCAAGGGAGGCAAGACGGCTTTGGACATAGTGGTGATCGACTTCTTCTTTTTCATTACGCATCTTGACAAAACGATACAGAAGAGCACCTACGACATAGGTGAGAAAACCCACAGCAACAGCAATCTGCATGCCATGTGAATGAAACAGAGGAATCAGGTCTATATGGAGAGAGTTTGCTAGAGCTGTACTCAGTAGCGTACCCAAAAAACCCGATAAAAACGAAAAAAATATCGCTAAAGGAAGCCACAATAGCTTTGAAATACGCGGAAGAATCTTTTGGTTCATATAGCTGATGAAAATGAGTGAGAAAAAAGTAATACTAAATCCAAGTATGGCTCCAAAGTAAGCACCCTGAAGCCATAGACGCTCTAAAAGAACATAGCCTAGCGCAGAAAGCAGTGTGGCAAAAACGATGCCGATGAGCAAGATATAAAGCCAGTCACGTATTTTAATATGTAGTTCAATATTATACATGCAGCAGCTTTCTTAGATTTTCCACACCCAGCATCACACCAGGCCACCCTTGTGCGGCATAGACGGTATCGCCCACATGGTATAGTCCCTCTATGGGGGTATTATTTGATGGTAGTCTGGGGAGGAAGTTTTTCATGGTGATGGGGTTGCCTCCAAGTTGTGATCGTCTGATATACTGTTTAAAGGTTTTGGGTGTTGCAGCAAAACACTGTACTATCTCATCGTTTGTAATATTAAGTATATCACAGATTGACTTTGTCAGTACCTCTTGTAGGTGCGCTTGTTTTTCTGCATAGCTAGCTTTGTCCTCCCACCATCTTTCGTCTGTATGGATGGATGCGGTGATGCTGTAGTGTCCTTTTGGGCAGAGTTTTTCATCGCTTTTATCTGAAAAAGAGACAAAAAGTGCATGGGAGAGAGTGTGAGGGTAGGGCTCATTTTGGATGAGCTGATAATGATGTTCAAATAGTTTATCTGATTTGATCGTCATATAAAGCATAAAAGAACTTTGGTGGTTGTTGAGTTTTTCATAGGGTTTGTAGTAGCGTTTGATCTCGTCTTCTTTAAAAAGAGCGCTACTCTCATACACTGTGCTGTTAAGGATGACATTTTTGGCATTGATGGTGTCAACGAATGAACCCCGTTTGGTATGCAAAAGGAAATAGTCCCCCCGCTTTTGTATGTCTGTTATCTCTGTTTTTCGCTGTACATTCTGCATAGTAGCAGTCATCTGATCAAAGAGTGCACCAAACCCGCCCGGTACATAGTGTGTTTCATTAAAGGTGTAGCCTAATGAAAGCGCAGCGGTAAAAAAGTTTATCTCACATAGGGGAGCTTGTGCTACGATGAGGACTTGAGACTCCAAAAACTGGAGATACTCTGCTGTAATGTCACCATAAAACTGCTTGATAAACGTTAAGGCATTTACACGCAAATACCGTTGGAATTTAAAGAAAAGCGGCAGAAAACTAGTAAGTGAACGTACTTTGTGAAATAAAGAACGGTTACTGTAATAATGCCCCTGTTGCGCATAAAACTCTGTACCAAGCCTATAAATCAAGGTCCAAAAATCACGATTTTTAGGGTGAGGATAATGGGTATTAAGAATGGCAAGGAATTTTTCGAGATCACGGTATCTGGGTGTAATTTTACCATTTTGTATGATGACGATGGCAGGATCGCTGGAGATGAGTTCTGGGGTGAAACCGATGGCGTCAAACATCGATTTGACGATGTGTCCTTCTTGGTAGCCTGCCAAAGTGGTCGCACCGGTATTGTAAGAAAATCCTTGATGCTTAAAGGTAGAACTGCATCCGCCAAGATAGGGCTCTTTTTCAAACAAAACCGTCTTGTATCCTTTGGCATCAAGATAAGCTGCAATACTGCTGCCACCGACACCTGAACCTATAACTGCATAGTCAATCATACCGTTGCTTTCATACTTTGGTACAAAGAGTATGGGTAGGGTGATTTTACCATAGGAAACTCCACATATATTTTATATTCTAATCATAGTGAAGTATGCAGATAGTTAGTAGGGGTTATTTGTCTGTTGGTGTGATGCAACTATAACATTGGCATTGTGACATCACAGCTGCATTAGTCTTGAGTGAGTATCTGTTCTAAAGCGCTTTTGATGTCAGGATACCTGAATACATACCCCTCATGCAAAAGTTTACGCGGATAGACCTCTTTGGAGCCGGTAAGCACGGAAGCCGCTTCGCCGTACATGATGCGAAGTGCAAATTCGGGAATAGGGATGAGTGTGGGACGATGCAGTACTTTTCCCAGCGCTTTGGTGAAGGTGTAGTTGCTTACGGGGTTTGGTGCGGTGGCATTGAAGATGCCTGTGAGTTTATTTTCGATGATGTGGCTGTAGATACCGATGAGGTCATCAAGGTGTATCCAGCTTGTCATCATCTTACCATCGTCTATGATACCACCAACACCCCAGCTAAATGGGGTGATCATCTGTGCTAACGCACCGCCGTTTTTGCCTAAAATGACACCAAAACGTAAAATACTCGTAGGTTTAAGGCAACGCAGGGCTTCTTCTTCCCACTTTTGGGCAAGTTCTCCCAAAAAATCATCTGCAAGCTGCGTACATGTTTCATCGCAGGAGTGATTATCAGGGTAGATGCCTATGGCGGAGGTGGAGATAAAGAGAGAAACACTGCTTTGATTGACCGCACTTACAAGTCGGCGGGTACTCTCTATACGGCTACTTAAGAGTAACTTCTTGTAGGGGTCACTCCAGCGTTTGATGATGGGTGCACCTGCAAGATTAATCACCACATCAACCCCATCTAGTTTCTCAAGGACACACGCTTCATCATCATCTCTTTCTATGATGATGCACTCTTTGAAATGTGATTGTAAGGCGCTACCGACAAAACCACTTGCGCCTGTGAGTGCTATTTTCATGATGATTCCTTTGTGTTACTTCAACAAGGCTGCTATATCTTTTTCTATCGACTTGGGACTTGTAGCAGAAGAAAATCGTGCGATGACCTTGCCCTCTCTGTCAACCAGAAACTTGGTAAAGTTCCATTTGATGGCTTCACTTCCCAAGAGTCCTTTTTGCTCTGACTTCAGATAGACATAGAGCGGATGCGTGTCATCGCCATTTACTTTGATCTTGGAGAACATTGAAAAAGTTACACCGAAATTGACTTGACAGAAGTTTTGTATCTCTTTTTCGCTTCCAGGTTCTTGAGCGCCAAACTGATTGCAGGGAAAGCCCAGAACAACAAGCCCTTTGTCTTTGTACTTTTGCCAGAGTGCTTCAAGTCCCTCATACTGTGAGGTAAATCCGCATTGGCTGGCGACATTGACGATAAGCATGACTTTGCCTTTGTAGGGTGCAAGCGTCATCTCTTCACCGTTGATGGTCTTCACCTTAAAATCATAAATTGTCTGCATAGTTGCATCCTTTGCATAAGTGTTGATGCTCAAAATGAGCAAGAAAGAAAAGAGCATTTTGAACATTTTAACTCCTGTTAGTGTGTAGAGGCAGAAGGAAAATCCTTGATGATGGTTATCACCAGTTCTCCGACTTCAAAACCGAATTTCTTCATTTTAGAGTGGTTAAGTATCACCCCATCCTCTTGGAGGTGTAGCCAGTCACGCACGTCTATGTCAATGGTGCTGTCTTTATAAGGAACACGCATAGTATAGTCTATCATAACTGTATTGCCATTGGCAATCATCTGTGCTTCACCCACAATGTCGCCCGCTGTTCCTGTGAAAGTTTTTTTGCCTGTAGGTTTGAGCGTCCAAACTCTGGTTTGGGTCTCTCCGTCATCATAGACGAACTTTTCATCGAGTGTGCCGACACCTTGAGCATCCCAGCTTCCCACAAGTGTACCTTTGAAGCGTCTGGTAATCTTTCCGTCACGGTCTTTTACCATCCCATACGCGCTCATCGGTCCGTTAAAGTACTCCTGCGGAATGAACTCGGGTGTTGTGCCATTGAAGTCTTCTATCTGCGGTGAACCACACCCTGTAAGCAAACCGCACAGCCCAAGGGTTAAAAGTGATTTTATGTTCATGCTACCAGTCCTTTGTTGAGATGGATGTTCTGGTCACGGGTGAAGGCGACTTGGACAAGGTTGATGTTGCGGGTCAAAAATGCTGCTTCACAGTAGCTAAGGTACATTTTCCACATACGGATAAAATAGTCATCAAAACCGAGCTTTTTGACATCATCCAGTTTTTGTAAAAATGACTCATGCCAGAGCTGAATGGTTCTGGCATAATCTTCGGTGTATTCTTCCATATGTAAAAGATTGAGGCGTGTATGGCTGGATGTTGTTTCAAGTATTTTTGCTAAACTTGGCAGATGACCACCTGGGAAAATGTACTTTTGGATGAAGTCTGTGCCTTTGCTGTATGCGGCATAACGTTGGTCAGGCATCGTGATGATCTGCATCACCATGACGCCTGAGGGTTTAAGTAAAGACTCGCATTTTTTGAAGAAAACATCAAAATACTCTTTGCCAACGGCTTCAAACATCTCAACCGCGATGATGGCATCAAAAGTACCTTCTAGGTCTCTGTAGTCTTTAAGCAGTACTTCAACCTGTTTTTCTATCTCTTCTTTTCTGAAGCGCTCTTCACAAAGAGCTTTTTGTTCTTTGCTTAGTGTAACGGTGGTGACATCACAGCCTCTTTCTTTTGCAAGGTGTATCGCCATGGCGCCCCACCCTGAACCGATCTCCAAAACCTTCGCTCCTTTTTGAATACGCAGTTTGTCTGCAAGCAGGGCTATCTTTCTCTTTTGTGCCTCATGGAGTGACTCATCAGGTTTCTTAAAGACAGCAGAAGAGTACATCATGGTCTCATCCAACATCAGACTAAAGAAGTCATTGGAGAGGTCATAATGCTCAGAAATGTTCTTTTGTGACCGTGTTTTTGAGTTTTTACGCATCCAGTGTTTTATTTTGTTAAATTGTGGCAGCAGATTAACCAAACGGTTTGCGCTTTTGTCTTCACTTTTGATGGCAAGTGTTTTTGAGTTGTTCAAAAAAAGTGTGATGAGTGCAGGCAGGTCTGATGCTTCAAAATCACCATCCATGTAGCTTTCTGAAAAACCGATATCGCCGTAAAGAAAGAGCCTTTTAAAAAAGCGACTTTTCTTGATGTCCATAGAAATTTGAGGCAGTCCACCGTTTCCGTAAGTCTTTTGAGTCCCGTTGCTGTAGGTGACATGTAGTGTACCTACCTCTATGCGACTAAAGTAGCTGTCTCCGAGTTTGTTCCAAAATTTTTTCATATTAATACCTCCTTATTTGATCTGATGGTGTTGGCTCGTAAAAAATTAACCCTTTTCTCTTGAGTTTAAGACTTTGCCAAATGGTTCTTGTGACGACCCAGAGCGTTAAAAACGAGTGGCGTAGAAAGAGTTTTGCGACTGTCTTCCCCTCGAAAGGTTTTGCCTGCCCACTAAAAGATGCTGTGAGTTTCTTTGCCTCATCATCATAGAGGTCAATTTTGAGTGAAAATTTTCTTGCATCATAGTGCAAGTAAAAACGGTACTCTCCTGAAGTATCTAAAAAAGGCGAAACATACATGGTCTTCATGACCTCACCTTCATAGACTCCCTTGTTGTTGGTCTTTAATTTTAATGGATAGACAACTCTTCCGCCATTGTAGTTGTGTACTTCGGCAAAAAGATGTGAAGGTTTTTCATTCTCAAAAAGTATCAACAGACTAATCGGATTAAAGACAAAATTTACCACTCTTGGAAGGGTGATAAAACGCATATGTTCAGATATCTCCAATCCAAATTTTTGAAGCAACTCTTCAACATTTTGTATAAAATCATCATGCTCGCCAAAGTGGTCTTTGCTCTTAAAGGCAAAAAGATTGAATCCTTGTAGAGAAAAAAGCCTGTTTTTTAAGGATGCAAGAAAATCCAAATCGATATCCAGCAGAAAAAATGGATAACGAAATTCATGAACCACCGGAGTGTACCGTTTGTGATACACTGTTCCTTCAAAAAAATGGTGGCTCACAGTGCACATCCTAAATTCTCTGCGATGGTGTTGGCACTCCACAGTCCATCTTCATGAAAACCATATCGCCAGTATGCACCCGCAAAGTATGTGTGGTTGGCACCGTTTATCTCATCCCGTCTTGTTTGAATTTGTATGGCTTTGGCATCAAACTGAGGGTGTTCGTAAGAGATCTTTTCTATCACACTTGAAAGCTGTGCCGTTTCATTGAGGGAAACAAAGTACTCTTTTTTGCTTTTAAGGTTTTGAAGCCTGTTTATCCAGTATGACAAAGTAACCGCATTGGCTTTGCCACCGGTTTTGTAGTTCCATGCAGCGTAGATGTCTTTGTTGGGATAGAGTGCGGTAGCATCATTGTGCAAGAGTGCTTCATTTTCTTTGTAGCCAAAGGCAGAGAGTATCTCTTTTTCAGCCATGGTGGCATCTTCAAGCATCCCTAGTGCCTGAGGTGCATGCATCGCCATGACGACTTTGTCATACTGGCTATAGGTGCCGTCAGCATGGATGAGTGTCACACCTTTATCGTAACGTTTGATGCGGATGACATCTGAGTTTAGGATGATATTACCCGAAATCTGTGAAGAGATTTTATCTACATAGTTTTTTGACCCGCCGCTAACTGTGAGCCACTGGTGTTGGGTATTGACACCCAAAAGTCCGTGGTTTTTAAAGAATTGCACAAAGGTGCGTGCGGGGAAATCATTCATTTTTTCACTCGGCGTAGACCAGATGGCTGCACCCATAGGCATCAGATAACGCGCTCTAAAGACTGAGGAGTACGAAGAGATGTATTCCCCCAAAGAGACATCTAAGGCAGGGTTGTTTGAGTCTAAGTCAGCATTGGCATTTTTGTTAAAACGGATGATATCCAGTATCATGCGGTAATGAGCGATTGAAAAAAGGTTTTTTTTCTGAAAGAAAATTCCTCCAAGCGTTTGGGCATTATAAGCACTGTTGGAAGTCTCATCCCAAAATCCAAAACTCATATCACTGTTTTCAATCTTAACCCCTAGCTTTTCAAAAAGTCTGGTAAGCAGCGGGTAGGTCGGATAGTTGAAAACCAAAAAGCCCGTATCTACACCAAAAGTTTTGCCTTCTTCATCAACCATCGTGGTACGCGCATGACCGCCCAGACGAGGTTCTTTTTCATACAGATCGACAGTGTGTTTTTGACTCAACAGGTATGCAGCACCCAGTCCACTGATGCCTGCTCCCAGTACGGCTATTTTCATTTGTATCGTCCTTTTTCATCTTGCGGGGTAAAGATAAGTTTTTTTAGATCCATTGATTTCTCCAGTGTGGCAAGAATCTGAGTCAGTTTGGGTTTCTCCAGTGTCGGTTTTCTGCTCATCAGCCATACCTGTTCCATCTCTTTGTCTGCAACAATCGCTACAGAATAGTCTTTCTCTAGATAGATGACACGGTAACGCTGGGTAAATATGTAGTAATAGGTCATCTCAATTTCTGACATAGAAGCGCCATTGGCAGGCTCGGCAATGCCTTTGTACTCGATGAGTTCACCGCCTATGGCATCTTTAAAGCAGCGGTTGTAAACTTTGTAGGTGTTATCGTCTTGGAGTGTGTACTCAACGGTGGATGCCACACAGTCCTTTTCGTAGCTGTTGTAGGTGCGTGCTACCTCGTACCACAACCCGCTGAATGCTTTGGTATCAACGTAAGGAACTGGCATGGGTGTAGAGGCAAAGAGCGGTACAAAAGTCAAAAGACAGAGTAAGGCTTTCATCATAGGCTCCTTATAAATTATACAATATTTTATAATTATATTTAGATTTTTCGTATTGTTATTTTGTCAGTTAATAAACATGATAGTTTTTTTAGGATAGATTGTGTGATGGCATTACATTGAACTAAAGGTGGTTACTTGTTAAGAACTATACTATTATTTACATTACTTCAGGGAGCGCTTATGGCTATAGAAGAACCTAAGTATACAGTCATACAAAAAAATAATACATTTGAGATTAGAAAATATGATTCCTATTTGGTTGCACAAACAAAAGTCTCGGGTGCGTTTGATGAAATAGGAGAAAAGGCATTTCGAATACTTTTCAAGTATATCTCTGGAGAAAATCAAAAACAAAGCAAGATCACAATGACCGCACCCGTTATCCAAGAAAATATGTCAAAAAAAGGTGAAAAGATTCAAATGACTGCTCCTGTGATACAGGAGATAGATGCTAGTCAATCCAAAAGTACGTGTTTTAGCTTTGTGATGCCACAACACTTTACACTTGAGACTTTGCCTTTACCACTTGATAAACGCATCGAACTCAAGCAAATTCCTTCAAAAATAGTAGCTGTACGTCAATATTCTGGAGGATGGGGAGAGGCTAACTACAAGAAAAACCTTACCATATTACTCGATGCTTTACGCGATGCCAACTTTAAAACAGTAGGCAACCCTATGTATGCACGATACAACTCCCCATTTTCGCTTTGGTTTATGCGTCGAAATGAGATAATGATAGAAGTAGAGCTATAGATTTATAGGAAAAATATTGTTTGAAAGGGTGCATCTTTTTTGTCAGGAAGTAACCTCACATCAAAGAGAAAGTTACCTTAAAAGAGATATCATCTCTTCAAACGAGTTCTCATAAGAGGCTTGTATCTGCCTAGTGAGTCTCGCTATAAAATCTAAACTCTTTTTTATATTTTTATGGCGATTATTTCATTGAAAAAATGAGAATAATTTAAATATTTTAATATGCATAAATAAGAAGATTGTTTTTCAATCAATTTTCTCATAGCTCTAAAATCAAATCCATCTTCGCGTCTTATTTTTATAGGCTGTATAGTCGGTCTTAAAAGTAGCTTGAAGAATTCTTTCTTCTTCACTAATGATTTTCCGGTCAAGTATCAGCAACAACAAACCACTGCTGATCACTAGCCAAAAAGCGTCAAAGATGAAAGCCAGACCTAGCTCGCTCAACACAAGTGCCAAATAAACGGGATTTCTGCTTAAAGCAAAAACACCGCTTTGCAAGAGTACTGTAGGTGTTAAAAACGGTGCGTGAGGTGTGAGATACTTTTTAAATCCTCTGTAGGCAATTGCATTGAGCAAAAGGCTTATTAAAAGTATAATCACTCCAATTATACGTATCAGTTCCTTGGACAGATAATCTGTCATGTTCCAAGGATTCAACCATGAAATTAACATTCCTAAAATAAATGTGATTATAAAAATAACTGTAGGAGTTAGTTTAGTTTTATTCATGATACCCTTTCATGATCCAAAAAGATAGCATTTTTAATAAAACCGGCATACCGCCATAAAGTAATGAAAGTGTTGAAAGTGCCAAGGAGGTAGGTGCTTCAGGCTCAAACCCTACTGCTCCGAGTATCACAAAACCTAAACCTACAGCCAGTGCGAGTGCAAACTTTGTCAGCATCGCCCAGATACCAAACAATACGCCGGCATAAGAGTGTCTGTCTGTTTGTATCTTTTGAACGACATCGGTTTGAATGGAAGCAGGCAGTGCCATGTCAGCCCCTAATGAGAGACCGGAAATAAAGGTGATCATGGCAAAAAGCACAAGATCATTTGAGTCCAAAAAAGGCACAAAGACAAAAGCCAAAGAAGCAAGTACCATTGAGCTTTGCCAGCTTTTTGTTTTTCCGATTTTGCGTGCCATCATACTCCAAAAAGGCAGTCCGATGATGCCTGAGACAAAGTACAGAAGCAAAAGCATCCCTGTTTTGGAAGCCTCTTGTAAAACCAACTCCACATAAAACAAAAACAGTGTCGCAGGCAGGGCATTGGCAAGTGAGTTGAGTGTAAATGCCGACTGGAGAGTATAAAGTGAAGGATTTTTTTTCCACAGTGCTATGATTTTTTGAAGTGTCACTTGTTCTGTGGTGGGTGCAATACGCTCTTTTGTGCCTAAAAGCGTAAGAGGAAACAAGATAGCCAGACTCATGATAAATGCGGCATACAGAAGATCGAGACTGCTTTGCGCATCTTCTGAGACGCTGTATAGATAGGGTATCAACAGCGCACCCAATGCACCGATAATGCCAAAAAGTTCCCTTGCTGCACTCAGGCGGGTCTTTTCATGGTAATCGGTGGTGATCTCCGCACTCCAAGCCAAGTAGGGGATAGAGATGATGCTCCACCCCAGATAGACTATCATGGAAAATACCAATAGCCAGAGTGAAGTATAGTGTGTGGGAGGATGGATGAGCGCATAAAAACTGCCCAGCAAAAGCAGTGAACCCACAAGCATAAAGGGTTTTCGTCTACCGTACCTGCTTTGGAAACGGTCGCTGTAGAGTCCGACCAGCGGATCAGTGATGACATCGGTGAGTCGTGAGATAAAAAGGATACTCCCTACAAGAGCGATACCCAGCTCCGTATGTTGTGCATAAAAAGTAGGCAGATAGATATAGAGCGGAAGCCCAAGCATTGCCAAAGGTATGGCTGTTGCAGCGTACGATATGAGTGTAAAGGGGGTGAGTTTTTGAGTATTCATCTGTTATCTTTTTGCAATCTTGCGTTTTAAGAAGCGCAAGATAGATCCTATAAGGGGTATCTTTTCATACACCTGTTCAGCCGCATCCCAGTAGTCGATGTGAGAGACGATTTTGTCTTCCGCATCAATGGTTAAGCGGCTCACTCCTTCAAACCCTTGTTCTTCACTTTTGCCTTTAAAGCAAAATATAAAACGCCATTTTACATAACACACTTTGCCCTCAGAGATACATTCAAGTATCTCAAATCGTGGCGTATCGAGCTTAGCGTACATCTCTTGAAATATTTCATACACCGCAGGTACGCCATGGGTTTGGTTAAAGGGATCTTTGAAGTAGACATCCCGAGCGTAGATTTTAGCAAAAGCTAAGAGCGTTGTATCTTTGTTGAGTGTCTCAAAAAAAGTTTTAATTGTTTGTGTGTTCATGGCAGCATCTTTTTGGTGAGCCAGAGTGAAAGGCGGTAAGGAAGCAGACGTAGAAGCCTTAAAAACGAAGAGAGCCCAAAAGGGAAATGGATCTCAAATCGGTAGGGTTTTTCTATTACTCTAGCGATTTTCGTCGCAGCTTGGTGTGCTTCCATGACACCTGGCATCTCAAAACTATTTTTTTGCGTGAGTCTGGTTTTAACAAAACCGTGATTGATGATTTGCAGCTCTATGCCTTTTTGCATAAGTTCCGGCTGCAGCGCTTCAGCCAAGTTGCACAACGCAGCTTTTGGGGCACTGTACCCACCGCCAAGCGGCAATCCAAAGTAGCTTGACAGACTGGCATTCCAGACCCATCGCCCGCTTTTTTGTTCTTCAAAATAAGGCATAAGTTCAGTCATCACGCGTACCGCACCCATATAATTGATCTGCATCATGGCTTCAAAATGTCCGATGTTCCAGTTTAGAATCGACATGACTTCGTACACCGCAGCATTGTAAAACCATATATCAAGTCCCCCAAAGCGTTTCCATGCCTGCGGTACGGCTTTTTTGACAGATTCCATTGAGCTGACATCCATATCTACAATCTGAAGTTGTGCTTCGTAGATGTGTTTGAGTGCCAAGAGTTCTTTGGTGCTGCTTGCGTTGCGAGAACTGCAAACGACAGGGTGACCTTCCAAAAGCCAGATCTTGACAAGCTCAAGCCCTATACCGCTGCTGGCACCCACTATCCAAATGCGCTGTTTCATGTTTAACCCTTTCAAGATTTTTTTGTTTTATCTTACTATTTTGACCAAGATTCTCTACATTTCTGTTTGATATGGACTCAGGGTATCCTCTGTCTAAACAGATCTCTTTAGAGTATGCTTTTAGTTCTTCTTCCTCTATAAGCTGAGTATGTATCCAGTTCTTGTGTTCTAATGCTTCAGACCCGAGATACCCTGATGCCACTAACTCTCCTATGATCGTTTTAACCATGTCGATACTTGAGGAGACTTTGATTATCTCACAGCGCGCATAGGCAGGCAAGGGAAAGGAAACTTCTGCAACACGCAAGCTAGGATCATCTCCCGTAATTTGCTGTGCCCCAAAAAGAGGTTTAGACCCAACACTTGCCTGAGTAAATGCTGGGATAAACTGCCCTACATGTGTGATGGCAGCATGCGTGCGTTGGTTTACCTCTTCTTTTTGCCACCCTTTGTCTATCTTGGTTATGAAACTTTCATCTAAGACAGGCTGTGAAGAGTTCGCACTGCTTTTTACAAGCCCATTGTCATACAGCGTAATGTCATGCGTCATACCGTGCAGCTGAAAGTACCCACCCGGATAAGGTGTGAACTGCGCCATTCCTTGGGGTGTACCACGTTCTCCGTGAAAGATGATTTCAGGAAAAAGAGTATCACTCTGCTCTCTCCATCTAGCGATGTATGAGGCTTTAAACTCAACCATCCTGTGTGTTTCAATACCTAGCATATCATCTACAGAGCCTGTTCTGAACCCAGCCGCATTGACGAGGTAGTCAAATTGTTCCACCTGTGTTGTCTTATTCTCATCACTATAGGAGAGTTTCCAGCTTGTTTTTTCTTTTTGTATATCGCGCACAGTGCTGAGTGTCTTGATGTCGACATTTGAAAAGTTCTCAAGAGCCAATTTTGATCCTGCTGCCAAACGAAACATATTTAGTCCATACTCTTGCACCACTATAAGTGGAAACTTGACAGTGTCCAGATCAATATTTTGTGCCACCGGTATCATCCATTCATCAAGGGTGCTTGGTGTCTCTACCGTGCTAAACGATTTAAGCACTTCGATCTTTTCGCGGCTGTAGAGCGTATAGTAATTTTCACTCTCTCCCAAGACTTTGTTTTTACTGTCATCCGCGATGAGGTTTTTATACGCATTTTTAAGCAGATCCAGACGTGGCAATAGAGCTTCCACGCTTCCATTGTCATGTAAGGGCAGGACGATGACCGTTGGTCGGTAATCAACTATAAACGGATAAAACTTCACAAAATCTATAGATTGTTTGAGCAATGTGACGCACTGTGTATCAGATATCTCACGGTAGAGGTTTCCTCCTGCATGAAGATGACACCATGGAGGACCGTCTACTAAGCTCGTTTTCTTTTCAAACAGTGTGACATGTAGACCTAGTTGGGCTAACTGCAAAGCAGTAGTTACACCTGCAACTCCACCACCCACGATCGCTATTTTTGATTTAGTATGATTCATCTGATACTCCTTGGCATTTCTGCACTGGGTTAATATTATAGATATTCTATAGTCTATTTATATATTTTGGTATGAGGTTTTTGTTGGTTGATTCCAAAGAGAAGATTGCTTGTATAAGATTTTGAACATGCGAAGAACAAGTAAATTTTTCTTTCATGTAGAGTTGATGAAGCTTCTGTGTATAACATCTTTATACCATACTTTTGAGTAAAGATGCCATACCAGAGGCACTGCCTAAGTGCTTTTTGAGCTCCAGTGTCACCTCGGTATGCTCTCTTTGCATCTTCTCAACTATTTCAGGAATATCCCGTGTGACATGATTGCCCGAAGCCAGGAAATAGGGGAGTATAACAATATCTTTTTTTCCCGCTTGTATACAGGCAATGATACACTCCTCCAAAGATGGATCGGCAAACTCCAAAAAGGCAGATTTCACAAGGCTAAACTCAGCATCAAGCAGTGCATTGACTTGTTGTACAAGCTCTATAACTTCAATATTAGATCTCTCGTTGCGACTGCCATGGGCTATGATTATTAGGGCTTTATGTTGCATTGTTTAAACCTTTGGCGGCTTTTGCCTTTTGTAAGATAGAACGTATCATGTTGCGAAAGACAAGGTAATGAATAGGCGTCAACAGATGCCAGTAGAGTCTGCCCCACAGACCTTTGGGATAGAAGTACGCGGTTTGCACCAACTCATCTTCTTTGATCTTGAACTCCAGCCATGCTTTTCCTGGTACTTTCATCTGTGCATAGAGCAGAAGCCTTTCATTTACCTCTAGATCTTCCACTCTCCAAAAATCTACACTTTCGCCCACACGAAGATGATAGCTGTCTCGTCGGCCTCTGTTGAGCCCTGCGCCTCCTAGCATCTTGTCGATCCATCCACGCACCTCCCAAAGCCAGTCATATCCAAACCACCCTTCTTTACCGCCGATGGAACAGAAAGTACGATAGATGGTTTCTCTTGGGATATTGCCTATTGGCATACTTTGTCTATCGAGCAGGACTGAAGACGAGGGGTCATCTTTGTGTTGCTTTTCCCACATATCATGTTTTCCTCCAGAATCACTCCAGCGACTGAAAACCTGATTTTGCTCTATCTCCTGTATGGCTTTTTTCACCGCGGACTCAAAACTGATGGGATGAATGTGTTCAAAGTATTTTTTGGCATTGTCATTTTGTACCACGACCTCAGAAGAGAGCCCCTCTATGAGAGAGCGTGCTACACTGTAAGGTACGGGTGTAAAAAAGTTAAGCCAATAGGATGAAAGCCTGATAGTCAGTACAGGGAGTGGAAATATCCATCTTCTAAGCCGGAGTACTTTGGCACAGGAGAGCATCATCTCTTTGTAGGTCATCTTTTTACTACCGATATCGACAATGACATTTTGAACTATATTTAAATCTTTGGAGGCATCCAGATAAGAAATGACATCATCAACGCCAATAGGTTGTGCAAGTGTCTTGACCCACTTGGGTGTGACCATGATAGGCAGTTTTTCTGTCAAATGCCTGAGAATTTCAAAACTCGCACTACCTGATCCTATGATGACCCCTGCGCGTATCCACACCGTCTGTATCTCATGTGGTCTGCTCGATAGGATTTCACCTGTTTCTATACGGCTTTGGAGATGTTTGCTGGATGTTTCTTTGATACCCAATCCACCCAGATAAATGATACGTTTTACTCCTTGTCTGATTGCTGCATCCAGAAAATTCTGTGCACTTAGACGGTCAAGCTCTTGATAGTCTTTGCTTTGCAAAGAGTGTATGAGATAGTAGGCAGTATCTATGCCTTCAAGCGCAATGTCCAATAATGTAGCATCAAAGGTGTCACCTTGGACTATTTGGACATCCGGGTTAGGCTCAAGACTTTTGGGGTTTCGTACAAGCAGTCGTAAAGTAAGATTTTGTTTCAAAAGTGTTTGCTTAAGCCGTCTGCCTATGTACCCGTTAGCCCCGGTGAGTAAGACTTTCATTTGAGCTCCTTTTTTATAGTATAGTCTTTTTGTAGCTTCATTTATAGTACTTTACTGTCGGTTCATAAGAGTTGCTCATACTTAACCCACAGTAATCAAAAATACTTTTTTGATATGGCAATACTTTAAAATCTTGACGAAAAATAAACAGCAAACGCATGTATGTACAGTTATGATTTGACATTTATACGCTACCAAAAGTCTTGAGTATCACATAAAATATGAAAAAAAGGATCTACCATGCTTTATGTATACCAAGATAACCGACTCAAACCCATTAAAGCCCCTTACGCCAAAGCCATAGATATAGCCAGAGCCAAAAATGCAATACTTGTGAGCAACTCTATCGATGAGATGATCCATATCGCTTCCTATGAACTGAGTGCTTTACTTTTGCACAAAAAAAACAGTGATTCTATTTTTAGATACTGGTATCTTCAGCTCAAACATCTGACACTCAAAGAGTTCAAGATTATTCTCTTTGCAAGCAAACATGATGCGCTTTACATCATGCTTAAATGTGCCTCTACCTTTTCGATGGGCAAATATAAACTGCTCGACTTCAAAGGTATAAAAAGATGAAAATAGTACTGAGTATAGCAGGAAGTGATAGCAGTGGCGGTGCAGGCATACAGGCAGATATCAAAACCTGTGAAGCCTTTGGCGTGTTTGGTGCCAGTGTGATCACCGTTTTGACGGCGCAAAACACACAAGGTGTAAGTGCTATCTTCGAGGTAGACCCAGAGTTTGTAAGAGCGCAGATTAGAGCGGTACTGGATGACTTGAAGATAGATGCCATCAAGATAGGCATGCTCTATTCTAAAGCAATCATCGATGTTGTTGCCGAAGAGATAAAAGATCTTGCCATTCCTATTGTCATAGACCCTGTGTGTGTCGCCAAATCCGGGGCAAAGCTTTTAAGTGATGATGCCATTGAGAGTCTCAAGGAGATATTTCCCTATGCGACTGTTGTGACACCCAACCAATTTGAAGCAGCGTTGCTCTTTGGTTACAAGACAGATGAAGGTACAGTTTTAGATGACACCGTGAACAAACCGTATAAGATATTGGTTAAAAATGACATAGTACAAACAGATGAACAGATGAGGTCACTCGATACCCTCTATGACAAAACAGATAAAACCATCATCGATACCCCTTTGCTGCAGAGTCACAATACCCATGGTGCAGGGTGTAGCTACTCCAGTGCCATAGCTGCCAATCTGGCACTGGGGCTTTCTCTTTATGAAGCGATCAAGATAGCCAAAAAGTTTGTCTATCTGGCTATCAAAAACGGTCCCAAAATAGGTAACGGTGTTATGCCACTGGGTCACAAAACAGCCGGCGAAATATGCCACATAGCAAAAATATGACAGGAATTTTTAAAAAAGAAGAGTATGAAAATGGATAAACATTTAACCACAAACACACTTGAATCAATGCATAGGCTCATCGAGATGGCATGGCAGGACAGGACACCTTTTGAGTCTATTGAAGATGCATTTGGATTAACTGAAAATCAGGTCAAAAAAGTCATGAGAACCCTCATCAAACCTTCTTCTTTTAAGCGGTGGAGAAAAAGAGTACAGGGCAGAAAAACAAAACACCATCAAAAGTTGGATATCAAAATCACACGGTTTCAGGGCCCATGGTAAGATGACTTGAGGCTTTTGGAACCACCAAAAGCCCATCATAGCTATCGTATCCTATACATGCTACACGGTAGAGAGTGTAGGCACAGACAATACTGTCTAGTTTGTCTTCTATGATTTTTAGCTCACGCGTGTTGCTTCCACCTATGTCGTAAGGCTCCAGTCCATTGGTTGCCTCTAAAAGAAAAGTTTGTAAAAGCGTGAGCTGTTCTTTTACAAATGCCGTAGTGCGACCCTTTTTTCTCTTGTAGGGTAAAACACAGTTTTGAGTAAAACATCTGATAATAGTAGCGTGGGTATAAACCTCAAACAGATTTTCCCGCAAAGTATACTCATTCAATTGTGCAAACAGATCCTCAGCACGATTGCCTCCATAGAGCCTATCCATAATCTTTTTGTTGATAGGGTAGATGCCCAGCTTGTATTGTGCAAAATCTTTTAACAATGCACTCTCAACTGCTCTGGTTCCACTCTCATTTTTCACCTCGAGTGCAGCATCGACAGCGATTTTATCTGGCTTAACCGTGTGTATATAGTCTAAAATCTCCTCATCACTTTGAAGATAGACTGTTTGTATGACACGGTTGCCCTGCATCAGCGTCAGCGCAGAAAAGTTTTTTCTACCCCATGCGAGATCTATACCCAGATAGGAGGTTTCATTGCATTTTTCTATGGATATTTCTTGCATTTAGAGTTGATTTTTGTAGTACGCCAAAGCACGCTTGGAGGCTTCCTTGTGCGCTATGATGAGCTTAGAATACCCATCTATAGTATGACTTAACAGGTAGGCTTCATCGTGGATGTGTTTTGCTTCTATGGCTTCTAGTTGGGGTATCCATTTTTTGATATACTCTGCTTCTTTGTCAAACTTTTTACTTTGCAGATAGGGGTTGAAGATACGAAAGTAGGGTTGGGGGTCTATGCCTGTGCCTGCACTCCACTGCCATGAAAGAATGTTGGATGCTGCGTCATAGTCTAGCAGATGCTGTGCAAAAAACCGTTCTCCCCACTGCCAAGGTAAGAGCAGATCTTTGGTAAAAAATGAAGCACATATCATACGCACACGGTTGTGCATATTGCCGGTTTGAAGCAGTTCTTGGATACCTGCATCAACCACGGGTACACCTGTTTTTGCTTCACAAAAAGCCTTAAATTTTGAAGCATCTTCGATGCCGTTAAAACGGTACTTGTGATTGTGTGTAGCAAGGTCTGGAAACGCAAAGAGCAAAGATGCGTAAAAATCACGAAATACAAGCTGTCTGAAAAAGGGTTCAGTTTCAACACCTTTCTTTTTTTGCACCACCAAAAATCGCAAAATCGCTCTTACTGAGATCGTACCAAAACGCAAGTCCATACTCAAGTGAGAAGTGGCATCTTTGCTGAGGTAATCACGCGTTTTGGCATACTCGCTAATGGCCCTTTCAAAATGTTCCAATTTACGCTCTGGCGTAGTGAAAGCTATGCGGCTTGGCTCAAACCCTATGGAGCTGATATCGAGCGGTAAAACAGTTTTTTGACCCGCTGCTATGTGCGTGATGCCCTCATACGAAGTCTCGTACAAAGAATGTTCCTCAAATGGGTATGCCTGAAGATGTTTGTTGGTAAAAAGTGTTTTAGCTTTGTTGTAAAAGGGGGTAAAGACCAAGTAGGGTGAGCCATCATCCTTGCGTACCTCTTCGGGCTTAAAGATGTAAGTGTCATGCAGGGCGTGAAAATCTAGGCTATGAGAGACTTGCCTGTCCCTTTCTTTGGCATAGGCATCATAATCACCGCTAGCAAACACGTCATCAAATCCCTCCTTCTCAAGCAGGGTAAATATCTCTACAGGGTTGCCCCAGTAGATCTTCAGATCGAGTCCTTTTTGTTTTAAAGTATTTTTGAGCCAAAGTACACGTTCATAGATAAAGCTGACCCGTCTGTCTTGAGGTGTCAATGTATTCAATATCTCTGTATCGAAAATAAAAATGGGTAAGACCTCACCACCAAAAGAGAGCAGAGGGTTGTCCTCTATGCGTAAATCCCTACGAAACCATAAAATCTTTTTTTGTGTCATCGCAGCTATATCAGAAGAGGTATTGCAATTTGACGATGGCACCAGCTGAAGGTTCGATGCTATAGGCGTCGATTTCATCTGCCTGATGGTTATAGATGGTAAAATCACGCTTAAACGCATACAGCAGATCAGCGGTTAGTTCAAAATCATCGTTGATCTGATATCTGATTCCAACATTGCTCTGATAATCCTTTGCTTCGGTGAAACCTTTGGGTTCTATGCCACTCTCATCTGCCAGGCGTATGACGGCCTGTGAAAAGACCATGCCTGCATTGAGAAGCAGTTTAGGGTTGAGATGGTAGCCTACATAGGCTCTAGGAAAGCCCAGTAAGAGTTGCAATCCGTCTGTCTCCCTGATACGATAAGTGTAACCCACAACAGGTAGAACCAATGTCTTTACGGGGTGGTAATTGGCAAGAATGCCTACCTGAACTGCATGCTCAGTGTTCACTTTATAGGAGAAAAAACTCAAAACACCCGCACCAAAAGAGTCACTGTACTCTTCTTCATAAGTAGCGTTTACATTAAAGGAGTTGAGCATAAACCACTCGTCGTTGATAGGCAGTGGCAGATTGGCAAAAAGCCTGATACTTTCCATGGCTTCAATGGGTGTTTTTCCTCTGTAAAAAGGAAGCCCACTTTCATCGTTCCAGTCAAAATCCCAACGGCTGTAGCTTATGCCGCCGATTTCATTGTTGATTTTTATTTGTTGCTTATAGGTTTTAACACTGGCATCGAACCCTTCAAAGTTCGCCTCAGAGAGAAAATCACTCTGAAAGCTGACTTTGGGCTGGATAATTTGGTCAAACAAAGTAGGTTTTTGCTCTTCTGCCAAAAGCAAGGCACTCAAACCTAGTATTAAAGCACTATATTTCATTTGCCACTCTTTATGTCTGATCGAAGTGCCAGCTCTTTGGGATAGGGATTGAGAAATTTTTGTCCCAAGAGGTATTCTACGTCATGGTTTTTTGCAAACATATAAAGTCTGCTCAAAGGCGCGATAAGCGGTACGATTTTGTTCGCGTATTCACCTATCTGTTCGTGCAGCATCTCTTTTTCCACTGGTGAGATGAGGTCTTTGACGAAGCCTGCCATATGTTCAAGGACATTTCTGTTTTTGCCGATAGAACTTTTTTGGGCAATGATGGTTTTAAACAGCAGTTCATAGGCTGCAAGTATCCCATCAAAACTTTGTTTGTCATGATTGCCTACGAGGTTTCCCATTTCTCTGTATATCTTCTCATTTTTGGCTTGAAACATAAACTTATAAGACTGATGAAAGGCTACCAGTTCTTTCATGCCTGGCTTAGATGTCTTGAAGTTTTCAAAGTCATCATAAGCAAAGAGCTGCATCACAAAATTTTCACGAAGCCAAGGATCCAGCAGTCTGCCTTCTTCTTCCATCGGCAAAAGCGGGAAATGCTCTCTACATAGTTTGGCAAACACCCCGTCACCTTTGCCCTCAGCATAGCCGTTTGGTCTATACACCAGAGCACTCCCTAGTCCGCAAGAGGGTGATTTTGACTTAAAGATAATGCCACGGATAGGCGCAGCTTTAAGACGCGAGAGTTCAGCATTGCTCGTAGCCAGTAGCGCTTCAGTGAGGTTGTCATCTTTTTTGCTCGGATGCACCTCTATGCCCTGTTGCCCATGCACAAGTCTGATGGTCGGTCTGGGTGTGCCAAATGCCAAGTGCTCAGGACAAAAAGGAATAAACTGGCTAAACGCTCCAAGCCCGTCAGTGATAAAATGATCATGCTTATGTCCCCCGTCAAAACGGATTTTTTCTCCAAGCAGACACGCAGATACGGCTATTTGCATCCTATTCCTTTAGTGTAAAAATGCACTCTTGAAGGTCTCATCTTCGAGTGAAGTAATCCCTATCTCTCTAAAAAAGTGCAATATCGGTAATGATTTCTCATACTCTGAACGATAGTTTACATCAAAGCACTCTAATGTTGCAAGAAGTATATCATCCATTAGCGGTGATTTCTCTTCTTGTGTGTAGGCATAATAATGTGCCATCGCTTCTTGTGGATGAGTATTCATAAACGCAATAGACTCTTTTACTGCTGTATCAAAATCTTCACAGATTTGTCTGTTTGATTCATAAAATGGTTTATTAACAAAAAGATCCAAAGCACTGAAGTTAGCAAAGCCTGTATTTTTGGCATCAAGATAGAGTACCTCAAATCCTTCATGTAGTGCTTCGATACCTTCAAAGTTGTAAAAGTAGAGCCACCCTGCATCCGCACCTTCTTTCATGTATTTGATGTGCTCAAACCCGTTTGGCTCAAACACTACTTGATCTCTTGTCACTTCAAACCCCTCTTTGGCAAAGTAACGTCTGATGATCTCAAATCCGATGGTGTTGGTCACGTCGTTGGAAACTGGTGTGGTAACGGTGATGTTCTCACCCTTTTTGACCTTCTCATACGAGCTTTTTTTAAAGAGTACACCCCCCTTGGTCTCAAAGTAACTTCCCAATGAGAGAAAATGCTCATGAAACTGTTCGATGAGATGCAAAGGCTCATTGGTCGCAAACTGGATGTTACCTGCGATGAGTTCATCCAGACCGTCGTAGTGTTCATCGGGTACGATGAGATCAAGCTCTATACCATATTTGTTAAAGATGCCTTCACGCATCCCTACGATAAAGGGGAGATGATCAGGGTTTAAGAACCATTCTATAGCAAGTTTTAGTTTCATATTTTCATTCCTTTGATTAAGTTTGAGACATTCGATTGAACATCACCTTTGAAGACGCTACTGACTACAGAAATCATGTCAGGTTCATGTGATGCAACCTCTGCAATGTTGTTTTGGTTGATACCACCTATGGCACACACGGGTATCTCTAAAGCTTCTTTGGCTTTATGCAGAACATTCATGGAGATGATGCCCGAATGCGGTTTAGTTGGAGAGGCAAAAAAAGAACCAAAAGCCACATAGTCTACACCCTCAGCCTGAGCTTCTTTGGCTTTTTTGATACTCCCATAACAGGACACGCCTATGATGCCTCTAGGGAAAATCTTCCGTGCCTCTTGGATAGATATATCGTCTTTACCGATGTGCAGCCCATCGGCTTGTATTTTATTTGCCAGATGAGGACGGTCATCGATGATGAATGGCACATGATGCTTGCTGCAGAGTGTTTGTAGCGTACGGCATACATCCTCTACCTCATCATCTGATTTGGTTTTGTTTCGGTACTGCACGATTGAAGCGCCTGCTTTGATGGCTTCTTCGACGTAGGTGTGTACGGTTTCATCAGGTGTAAGTTTTTCATCCGTGATGACATACAGTCCTTTGAGCAACGCTGACATTGATACTCCTTTTAGTGTTTGAAGAAGTATAAGCTCTGTAGAAGTTTTTTAATAGGGTTAAAATGTCGATTTGTATTTTATTGGAGTAGCGGGGTTTGGTTTTATGCTTCCATGCCAATAAGACTCATAAATCTACCCGTACAGCAATCCTCTTTGCGATAAGAGAAAAATCGATTTTTCTTGCAGGCAGTACAGACCCCACTCATCTCTATGTTCGTTTCTTGTACACCTGCCTCTAAAAGTTGTTGTTTGTTAAGGTAGGGCAGGTCCAGCATATATTTGATATTTTTTACTGTGAAACTTTCTGGGACATCAAAAAAGTGTTGCGCAACCTCTTTGCCTACTTCATAACAGCATCTTCCTATTGCTGGAGCGATACCCGCTATGATATCTTTGGGGTTGCAGTGGTATGTTTGTACCATTTGATGTACTGTTTTCTGGGTTATGCGCTTCTGTGTCCCTCTCCATCCGGCATGAATGGCAGCTATGACTTTTTTTTTGGTATCATACAGCAGTATCGGGACACAGTCAGCAGTTAAGAT
The DNA here is from genome assembly GCA_011391015.1 of Sulfurovum sp. Classification (GTDB taxonomy): domain Bacteria; phylum Campylobacterota; class Campylobacteria; order Campylobacterales; family Sulfurovaceae; genus Sulfurovum. Next base: position 1,939 of record JAABRH010000021.1, on the reverse strand, counting down.
GGTGAGCATGATACCTTTTGTGTCAGTGATGAGTGCATCACAGTCTTCCACGGCATCTTTAATGTTGTCCCATCCCTTTGACTTCTTTTCTGTGATGATGCTGATATGATCACTGTGTGTCTGGTTTGCTACGATGTAAGTTAAGGGTGATACACTGCCCAGCATCCTAGATAGTGTGTTTCTGTTGGCGATGATATCTTGGGGATGTTCGCCCGTATGCAGAGCAAGACTAAAATGGTAGGGATGTTCTTGTGATTTGGTCGTCACACCGTGTAAGAGTGCAGGGTACTTCCCAAAGAGATCAAACGTGTACAGTTCAGGCATGAGACTCCTTATTTCCTTTCTGATATAATACCCTAAAAAAGAAGAGGGTGCATGGAATCTTGGTTTGACTTTGACAGACGGATTTTTAAACATTTTTCATATGTTCTGATGGTGCAGCTTATTCCTATTTTGGTCATCTCTTCTTACCTTATCAATGAAATCAATCCTTATCTTTTTACCAAACAAATGATCTATTATTTTCTTGGATTTATTGCATTTTCTATCACCGTATTTTTACCCTGGCGGCAGATCATGTGGTGGTTTGCTCCCTTGCTGTATGTTGCCAATTTGGCTTTGCTTGCTGCTGTAGAAGTTGTAGGTATCTCTGTTCTAGGCGCAAGAAGATGGATAGAGATTCCTGGTGTCGGTTTGACCATACAGCCCTCAGAGTTCATGAAAGTTAGTGTGTTTATGCTTTTGGGATACCTCATAGCTAGAAACCCACCGCCGCCAAACGGTTACAACGTGTTGCATTTTATTAAACTTTCCGTGGTGATTGTCATCCCTTTTTTGCTCATCGCCAAAGAGCCTGACCTTGGAACGGCACTGGTACTGCTCATTACGGGGTATGGTATCTTGTTTGTGATAGGGATAAACTGGAAAGTATGGACAGCGCTTTTTATCACTCTCGGACTTTCTGCACCTTTGCTCTATGGGCATCTAAAACCGTACCAAAAACAACGGATATCGGACTTTGTCGGAAAGCCCAGCTATCATGTCAGACAAGCTCTTATCGCCATAGGTTCTGGCGGACTTGAAGGAAAGAGCAAAGAAGAGTCCACACAAACCCAACTCAAATTTTTACCTGTATCATCTACCGATTTTATCTTTGCCTATCTAGGTGAGAGATTTGGATTTAAAGGGATGACGGTTGTTATTGCCTTGTACATACTGCTTATCTTGAATCTGCTTCGTCTCTCATCCAAATATGCCAGCGATCCTCTCATCAAGGTATTTGCTGCAGGTCTGGCATTTTTGTTTTTTGTCTATATGGGGGTCAATATCTATATGGTTATCGGACTGGCACCCGTAGTTGGACTTCCTCTGCCCATGTTTAGCCATGGCGGTACTTCTTTTATTATTTTTGCAGTCATCTTTGGAATTTTACAAAATTTAATTGCATTTAAAGACTACAGTAGGTATAATATCGACTCGAAAATCGTTATGATTTCGAAAGACAAACAGCGTTAAACAAGGGTCGGTAGCTCAGTTGGTTAGAGCACTCGGCTCATAACCGAGTGGTCGAGAGTTCGAGTCTCTCCCGACCCACCACTATATCTCCCCAAAACACATACTTTCAGAACAAGATATTCAATTTAATTTTCTTAAGTTTTCATTGGGTGACACTCTAGGTGACACATATTTTACTTATTTAAGACATATTGATAAAATTGTAATTTTAGACATTATGTTCACACATGTGGGACTTTTCAAAAGCTTTCTCTACTTATCATCCATAATAAAATTGGGGCTAGACTAGTTTAAGAGGTATAAAGTGCTAAGAAGGTACGATAATACCAATGAAAAACAAGTATGTAAAAGTTAGCCACATTTCAGAGTCTAAATTCAGAGAGATAGTAAGACTTTTTTCAGAAGATCTAAGTGCAACACAAAT
>JAABRH010000020.1 GCA_011391015.1 Sulfurovum sp. | reverse complement strand
ATAATAGTGTAAGTATTGCACCACTTTGGATAAATGATGAGTTGCAGGTGCAGGGTGAGTATGATCTTATAGCTCAAAAAGGAATCATCACGGCATTGGCAAACAACCTGCATCTCAGCCATGAACTAGCAGAGCTTGACAGCGGCATCAACATTAAAACTGCATTGGATGGAAATAAGACTTCAGTCAGTGGAGAGGTAATCCTTTTAGACGGTAACATACTCTATGATTTAGGTCAAAAGAGTTACGCTTCAGATAGTGATATCGTGATTGTTCAAGAGATGAAAAAGCAGGAAAAAAGTCTCTTTATGGATAATCTGTCTGTAGCCGTGCAGGTAAAAACAGACAAGCCCTTTATGTACCATAAAGATGCCATTAATATACAGGCTATGGTGGATCTGGCGGTACATAAAGCAGAACATGCTGATTTGATGGTGTTAGGTGCAGTGGAGATACTTGAAGGCGGTACTTATATGTTTGAAGGTAAGAAATTTGTGCTTGATAAAAGTTATGTTTATTTTACGGGTGATGCAAACAAGCCTCTTGTGGAAGCCAGAGTCAAATATAAATCACTCAATCATCTCATCACCATCACCATCACAGGTTCAGCCAATACCCCCAATATAGACTTCACCTCTGTTCCAAAGCTCAGCAAAGAAGAGATACTCTCTGTGATTTTGTTTGATTCTGAAGGGGGGGCAGGCACCAACAGCAGTGAAGATATGATGAAAATGATGGGGGGCGCAATGGCAAAGTCAGCGCTTTCAGATTTGGGTGTACAGCTTGATCATCTTGTCTTGGGTGCAAGCGGGAGTGTCGAAGTGGGCAAAAAACTGAGCGATAATATTACTGTTATCTACATCAACGGGGTATTGCCTGTGGTAAAAGTGAAATACAAACACAGTGAACACACCGAGAGCGTTCTGGGTGCGAGTGAAGAGTCTCAGTCTTATGATATTATCTATAAAAAAGATTTTTAAGAGAGTCTGTTTTTAAAATCTTCATAGCCAAAATTGCGCACGACTTCAACACTTCCGTCTAGTCTATGGATGGCGATGGAGGGTAGTTTGACGCCGTTAAAGGTGGTGGCTTTTACCATGGTGTAGTGCATTTGGTCTTCAAAGATGATCTTGTCGCCTATCTCAAGCGGTGCATCAAAGCTGTAGTCACCCATAATGTCTCCTGCCAGACAGGTGTTTCCCGCCAAACGATAGGTATATGCTTTTTCACCGACTTCACCCGCATCGCGTACTTCGGCACGGTAAGGCATGATGATAGTATCGGGCATATGGGCTTCGGCCGAGCTGTCCAAAATAGCGATATCCATCCCATTGTGTACTACATCGAGTACTGTGGCTACAAGTGTGCCGGTTTCCCAGCCTACGGCTTCACCGGGTTCAAGATAGACCTCTACATCATATCTGTGTTTAAACTCTTTAATGAGGCGAATGAGTTTGTCCACATCATATCCTTTGCGGGTGATGTGGTGTCCGCCGCCAAAATTGATCCATTTCATTTGGGGGATGTAAGGCGCAAATTTTTCTTCAAAATTTTTGAGTACGTTTTCAAGTGCATCGCTTCCCTGTTCGCAGAGTGCATGAAAATGCAGTCCGTCACAGCGTGCCAAAACTGTTTCATCACAATTTGCAAGCGTGCTGCCCAGTCTTGAGTAGAGCCCACATGGGTTGTAGATCTCTTTGGGAGATTCTGAGTATTCGGGATTGACACGCAACCCTAAAGAGAGATGAGGATTGATGGTTTTGGCTTGGGCGGCAAATCTCTCAAATTGTGCACTGGAGTTAAAGACCAAATGATGTGAAATGCGGGCAATCTCTTCAATCTCTTCTTCTTTGAAAGCAGGAGAATAGGTATGTACCTCTTTGCCAAATGTCTCATGCGCCAGTTTTGCTTCATGTAGGCCTGAGGCACAGCATCCATTAAGGTAAGGTCTAGCCAGATCAAAACTTTTCCACAGGGCATACCCTTTGAGTGCAAGGAGTATCTTTGCACCGCTTTCTTCCTTGATATGAAGGAGCAACTCAAGGTTTTTCTGAAGTTTTTCTTCTTCAAGCAGCCAGCAGGGTGAAGGTAAGGTAGATAATATATTTTTCATAGCTGAATTATAACAGCAGAATCCAAAAATTTGTTATAATCTTTGTAAAGAATGAGGAGAAACACAGATGGATACAAGAGAAAATGAAAAACGCAGAGACTCTATGAAATTCACCGGTAAAGAGATTATGCTTGCCGCAAAAATGCTTGATATGCTTCAAACCACCATTGAGATTATCTATTATCTGATGGAAAATGAAAATGAGGAATCTTTTGTACTGATGATGATGAGTGCAGATGATGTCAATCTGCAGACTTTGTTGGAAAAAGAGAAACGCAGTACAGATATTTTGTTTGAAATTGATAAAGAAGAATCTTTGTATGTCATGTTGTGTCAAGATACAAAAGTGGATGGCGGGTATCGTTTTGCAGAAAGAATTCTTCGTAATATTGTATTGGATAAGGGTAATAGCATTTATTGTACGGAACTGGAAATCAAAGCAACGCATTATGCGCCCAAGATCATTATTTTAAAATTGCTTGAGACTTTCCTCAAAAGTAAACAAATGAACAAGTCTGGAGAAATTGTTTTTAGAAGTTTGCAATAATTAGTGTGCCTTAAGCGGTTTTAGTGTAAAATCCCGTCCAAATATACCTCAGGAATGCAGGTAAAAACACAATTTTAAGGATGATTCGGCATGAAAAGAACATACCAACCACATAGCACACCAAGAAAAAGAACACATGGTTTCAGAACAAGAATGAAAACAAAAAATGGTAGAAAAGTGATTTCTGCAAGAAGAGCTAAGGGCAGAAAAAGATTAGCAGCGTAACACGTTTGGTGTAACCCATTAGTGCTATAAAACATTTTACCAACCTTGGAACAACTAAAGAGTTCAATGAGGTGTACAAGCACGCCACAAAGACATGGCACACGCCTTACTTTGTGCTGTTTTTTAAAAAAAACAGCACGTACAAAGCTGGGTTTGTCGCTTCTAAAAAAATAGGAAATGCAGTTCACAGGAACAGAGCAAAACGTTTGTTAAGAGCACATTTCATCGAAAGTATAGACCTCTTATCTGAGGGTAGTTATGTATTGGTTGCAAAACCTGCACTGATTGACGAACCCTATCTCGTAACACACAAAGCGTATCTCCATGCACTCCATAAGTGTGCTGCAACATAATTTAACACAGTTAATACTATACTATCGACGATTTATTATAAAGGTATAATTTTGGAACAACAAGATTTAAATAAACGACTTCTTCTCGCGCTGGTACTCTCTTTTTTCGTATTTATGGGGTATAGCTACTTTTTCCCACCTGCAAAGCCGGTTCAAGATACTAACAAGACAGCAACAGGTGCACATGCAACCCCTCAAGTAGCCACTTCTGATTCCGCAAGTGTACCTTCATCGTCAACGCCTGCCGTGACAACAAATGCCCCCGTGCAGACTGCATCATCTGACTTGCTGACTGTCACATCTGAGCACTTTATCATCACCTTTGATCAGTTTGCCCGTATCTCTCAGGTCGAATTGTTGGAGTCGAAATATCAGGATGAAAAGGGAGAGAATGTAAAGATTTTGGCTGCTTCTGAAGTCAAACCACTCGAAATTCGCTTTTCAGACAGTAAGTTGAATGAAGAAGCATTCAAGACACCTTATGTGACTACTGCAAACCCCAAAATAGACCTTTTAGGCGGTGAACAAACCGTTGTCCTGACACAAACACTTTCTACTGTCACAGTGAATAAAAAAATCACTTTTAAGCCTACCGGAGAGTATGATGTTGTGGTAGAACTTTCAACGCCTACAGCATACTTCATTACACCGGGGCACAGACCTGTAGCAGACAAGTCTATGTATATGTTGGTACGAGGGGCGCTGATCAAAGGTGCTGACGGTATTATCAACATCATTGAAGATGGAGATGCAGAGGGGTATGAAAAATTTGAAAATGCAAAAATAGCCTCATCTTTTGACCGCTATGTTGCAACGATGTTTTTTGATTTTGACAAGGGCATGAATGTTTCTGTCCTTAAAGAGGCTAATGGAGACCCGCTCATTTTTATTGAAGGCAAAGAAAATTTGCATTTGGGTGCATATATAGGACCCAAAGAAGAAAAGATACTCAAAGCGATCTATCCTGAACTTACCGATGCGATAGAGTTTGGATGGTTTTCCTTTCTTGCAAAACCTTTTTTTAAAGTACTGCTCTGGATAAATGACTATGTGGGTAACTGGGGATGGGCGATCATCTTGTTTACGCTTTTGGTGAAATTGGTACTTTTCCCACTTTCTTACAAGGGTATGATGTCTATGCAAAAACTCAAAGACCTTGCACCCAAGATGAAAGAGCTTAAAGAGAAGTACAAAGGTGACCCTGCCAAAATGAATGCGCAGATGATGGAGATGTACAGAAAACACGGTGCGAACCCGATGGGAGGCTGTCTTCCGCTTTTGCTTCAAATCCCTGTATTCTTTGCCCTGTATCGTGTGCTTTTAAATGCCGATGAACTTCAGGGTGCAGCATGGATACTCTGGATAGACAACCTTGCTGCGATGGATCCTTATTTTGTTCTTCCTGTTTTGATGGGTGTATCGATGTGGTTTCAGCAGAAGATTACGCCAAGCAATTTTACCGATCCTTTACAGGAGAAAATCTTTAAATGGTTTCCGGTTATTATGACAGTCTTTTTTGTCTATTTCCCTTCAGGTCTTGTATTGTATTGGCTGGTGAACAACCTCTTTACGATCGCGCAGCAGTATTTTATCAACCATATGTATGCCAAACACAAAGCGACAGCCATAGCGGCGCATAAAAAAACAAAGGACTAGGGTATGAAAAAGGTAGAAGCACTCACGTTGGAAGAGGCGTACCAGAAAGCTTCCCAACTCTTAGAATGTTCTATTTCCCAGTTGCAGTATGAAGTGATACAGTATCCGTCCAAAGGTCTTTTCGGTTTTTTGAAAAAAAATGCGATCATAGTAGCCAGCCGTAAAGAGGGTGTAGAACAAATAGTACCCCAAAAAGAAGAGATACCTGAACGCGTACCGCAAAAGCTTGAGCACGCTGGTGTGAAAAAAGAAGTTGTCAAAAGTAAAGAAGCTGAACCTAGAGATCCTGTCGAAACAAAACTTGAAACCAATGCGATTGTGGAGCGTTTTTTTGACGTCAGTGGATCCGAAGATGAGGCTTTCGATGAAACACCGGTTGCCAAACTCTCACAAGAGGAGAGTGTATTTTATCCTGAATTGGCAGAAATGATTGAAAATCAGTTAAAAGAGCTGCTTTCACATTCATGTTTTGCGATTGATGTTGTCGAAGTGGATGTACGGGACAATATGGCACTGATATTTATCGATGGCGAGGATGCTGCTTTGCTTATAGGCAAAGAAGGGTATCGTTACAATGCGCTCTCGTATATGCTGTTTAACTGGCTTCATACCAAGTATGAACTCTTCATCAAGCTTGAAATAGCAGAATTTTTAACTTCACAGCAAGAGATGATCCGTAATTATATTCAACCTGTGATTGAAACGGTTGAAAAAGAGGGAAGAGGTAAAACACGTTTTCTTGACGGTATTTTGGTGCAAATAGCACTTGAACAGCTGCGAGAAAGATTCCCTGACAAGTATGTGGCAGTTAAAACCGGCAGAGAAGGTAAAAAGTTTGTTGTTATCAATGCGTTTAACGGCAACACAAAGAGCCATGCATAATACCATCGCTGCCATAGCCACTGCGCATGGTGTTTCTTCCATCTCCATCGTGAGAGTAAGCGGAGAGGGTGCCTTAGAGATAGCACACAAAATTTCACATCTACAGCACATTATTCCCAGACATGCCCATTTGACTTCACTTTATACGGTTAAACAAGAACTGATTGATCGAGCTATTATGATTTATTTTGCTGCACCGCATAGTTTTACCGGTGAAGCAATTGTAGAGTTTCAGTGCCATGGCGGGTTGATCGTAGCCCAGGAGATACTCGATACCGTCACTGCTTATGGGGCAAGACTGGCACAGCCTGGTGAGTTTTCGAAACGGGCGTTTCTCAATGGCAAGATTGATCTTACAGAAGCAGAAGCGATTTCAAAACTCATCGAAGCCAAAAGTACGGATGCGGCAAAAATTCTTGCCAGGCAGATGAAGGGTGAACTCAAGACTTTTGTAGATGAAAGCAGAGAAGCACTCTTAAGATCTTTGGCGTATTCTGAAGTAATGATAGACTATGCAGAGGAAGACATCCCTGATGACATCCTGCAAAGCATCTCTTCACAGCTCGATGCGCTTACGCTACAGATCGAGCAGATAGTGGATGCAAGCCACAGAAGAAGAGGACTCATTGAAGGCTTCAGAGTGGCCATTATAGGTAAGCCCAATGTAGGCAAAAGCTCTTTACTGAACGCCTTGCTCTCTTATGAGCGGGCAATCGTCAGCGACATAGCAGGCACAACACGAGATACTATTGAAGAGCAGGTTCGTATAGGCTCACACATCATACGGCTGATTGATACAGCCGGTATCCGTGATTCTGATGATACAATAGAAAAAATCGGTATAGAACGCTCCATCGCTTCAGTGGCGGATGCAGATGTTGTGGTTGCACTTTTTGACGGATCACGAGCATTTGACAAGGAAGATCAACAGATACTTTCACTGATAGACTCACTTCAAGAGACCTACGTCTTGGTAGGGGTGAACAAGTCAGATCTTCAAAATGTACTGGATAGGAGTCTCTTTGATGGCTTTGAAACAGTCGAGATGAGTGCCAAAAAGTCTTTTACTGGGTTAAGCCAAAAACTTGAAAAACTCTTTGACAGCATCGGTGAAGGTGAGGAGCTTATGTTGATTTCAGCTAGGCAAATTGAAGCGGTTACCCGTGCAAAAGAAGCGATAGTTGAAGCAAAACAGCCTTTGCTTGATGGTGAACTGGAGTTTTTTTCGTATCATTTACAAGAAGCGGTAAAAGCACTCTCTTCGATTTCAAAACCTTATGACAGCGAAGAGATTTTAGACAAAATGTTTGGCGAATTTTGTTTAGGAAAATAGTATGAGCATATTGGAGTATCTTAAAAGCTATGAGCTGTATATCGTTGCAGGTTTGGCACTGTTTATCATTTGGTTTAGTCTCAATACCCTCTCATACTACAGGGCTGAAAAGAGAAGAGTAAAACATCTTCACCGTTTTGCCAAAGAGGGTGAAGTCGAGGCGCAAAGCCATCTGGCACGCCGCTACCAAAAAGGCAACATGGTCAAGCAAAGTTGTCATAAAGCAGCCTTTTGGTACCAAAAAGCGGCTTTTGGTGGAGATAAAGAAGCAAAAGGGATGCTTGAAATTTTCTCAAAGCAGGCTAAAAATAAAAAGAAGTGCTGAAATGAGGCATTTTGATAAAGAGTTTATGATGTATAATGTCGCCATTATATAAAAAGGGAAATAATGTTAAAAAGACAAATTATACTATGGGTATCTTTTCTTGGTATCGCTTTGTTTACCGGATGTGGTCAGAATGAAGCTTATTTACCTCATTCGGATGACCCGAGTAACCGTTGGGACAATAAAAAAAGCAGAGATGATGTCGATGTATCTGACTTGGATGAAACGCTGACAGAATCTGAGATGATGATGAGTGAAGAGCGTGCATCCAACAAAGTAAAACGTATGGCATTTCCCACCTCAGAGTATGCCAATTTACAAAAGCTGGGTAAAGGCACCATCAAAGGTTCCATCTACCTTAAAGACTCTTACGGAAGACAAATCGCAGGTTCAGGTACCAGACTGTACCTTAATCCTGTGACATCGTACTCTACTCAGTGGTATGAAGAGAGTTATCTGGATGGAAATACCATGCAGCAAGCAGATTCGAGACTCTTTAACTATCTCAAGTTCACTGCGTCTGATTCAAACGGTAGATATGGATTCTATGGTGTGCCATCGGGGAGTTATTATCTCATCGGTACAGTGAAGTGTGGGCAAGAGTGTGGCTTTAGCGGCACAAAAAATGTTCGCATCGCCAAAAAAGTGACAATCTCAGGCAATCAGATTCTAGATACGGATTTATTTAAAGCCTTAGAGTAAGAATGATAACTTACCCTTTGGGGTAAGCTTTTTTAAGTTCATCATAAAGTGCTTCGGGTGTAAGTGTAGCATTTGCATCAAGTAGTGCCTGCATCACTACATTATCTTCTTTTCCTTCCCAAATTTTGATATAACAGCCTTCCTTGTAGCCATGATCTTGTCTAAACTGGTTGAGTATGTTTTTGCCCACATAGAGTGTATAGAGTGTATCGAGATTAAGCCCGGACTGTAGAGCTACATCGATAAATGCTTCGATGAGTTTTTCAGTAGATTCCCCGCAAAAAAGTGTTTTCATGAGCCTCTCTACTACTTCTATCTGTTCATAGTAGTTTTTTGTTGTAGGGAGCACTGCAGCGTTAAAGGGTTGAAAGTTGCTCAATCTGCTTATGGCTTCAGCTAACTCTTCAGTAGTTCCTAGTTGGCTGTTTTTATAATCCGTAAGGGCTTGAGACATAATGAAATGCCAAATGTCAACGGCTTCTATCTTGATGTTGTCATAGTCTGGCTCTGCATCAATATTTTTCCAATGTTTCCACGGATAAGATTCTATCAGTTCGGCACATTCCAAATAGGTGGCACGTCTCCAGTCGATGCGTTTGCCGTTTTTGGTCATGCCCTTTTCCCAGTCAAGTCCGTTTGTTGCATCATTGAGCTGTTGCTGTAAAAGAAGCATTTGTAAAATTTTGTCCATTTAAACTGCCTTTTGGGTATATGGTTTGTCACTGTGATTGTAGCAAAAGTTGCCTTGCCCTTAATAGATGGGGCGAGATATGTCTATAACCGTGCTTTAGCACTTATTTAGCACTTTTTTACTATAATACTCCCCTTATTTACCGCCCAAAAAGGACTCCAAATATGGCACAGATTGAGAATCTAGATCACGTTTTAAAAACCCATAAACTAAGCAAAGCAGAGTATGAAGAGATATTGCGTATCCTTGATGGTCGTCACCCCAACATTGTTGAGATTGGTATCTTTTCTGCGATGTGGTCTGAGCACTGTTCGTATAAGTCGAGTAAAAAATACCTCAATGGTTTCCCGACAAAAGCCCCATGGGTCATACAAGGACCGGGAGAAAATGCCGGTGTCATCGATATCGGTAACGGTATGGCGGCCGTGTTTAAGATGGAAAGCCATAACCACCCTTCTTACATCGAGCCTTTTCAGGGTGCTGCGACCGGAGTAGGCGGAATCTTGCGTGATATCTTTACCATGGGTGCACGACCTGTAGCCAATATGAATGCCTTACGCTTTGGTACGGTAAACGGCAACTCTGATATAGCTCGATATCAAAGACACTTAGTACGTGGGGTAGTAGATGGTATCGGCTCTTATGGTAACTGTATGGGGGTGCCGACCATCGGGGGTGAAGTGAGCTTTGATGAGTCGTACAATGGCAATATATTGGTCAATGCTTTTGCTTTGGGACTGGTCAAATCTGATGAAATCTTTTTAGGTGTAGCCTCAGGCATCGGTAACCCTGTGATGTATGTTGGGTCAAAAACAGGGCGTGACGGTTTGGGTGGAGCAGTCATGAGTTCAGACAGCTTCACAGAAGAGTCCAAGTCACTTCGTCCTACGGTGCAAGTGGGTGATCCGTTCACAGAAAAGCTTTTGCTTGAAGCGTGTTTGGAGCTTTTTAAAGCAGATCTCATTGTGGGTATCCAAGATATGGGAGCAGCAGGACTTACCTCTTCATCTTTTGAGATGGCGGGTAAAACGGGTGCGGGACTTATCTTGCATCTTGACAAAGTCCCTGCGCGTGAAGAGGGAATGACACCGTATGACTTTATGCTTTCAGAGTCTCAGGAGCGTATGCTTATCTGTGCAAAACAGGGGTGTGAGCAGGCGATTATTGATATCTTTGAGAAATGGGAACTTGATGTTGCCGTCATCGGGGAAGTGACCGATACAGCGCGTATGGAGTTGATGTGGCATGGTGAAAAATGTGCCGATATGCCTATCGCACCTGTAAGTGAAGAAGCACCGATGCTGGACAGACCCATAGCAAGACCGGCGTATCTGGATGAAGTGAATGCAAAAACACTTTCAGACTACAAGGCAGTTGCAGATCAGGATGCTTATGAGACACTACTGTCACACATAGAAGTCAGCGATAAAGCATGGGTGTACAACCAGTATGACTCCATGGTACAGACCAACACAACCAAAGGCCCTGGTAGCCTCGATGCCTCTTGTATCCGTATTAAAGAAAACGGAAAGGCTTTAGCGATGAGCTCGGATTGTAACCCGCGCTACTGCTATATAGACCCTAGAAAAGGTGCTGCGCTTGCAGTGGTGGAGTCGGGACGAAATGTCGCCATGTCTGGAGCTAGACCGCTTTCTATCACCGACTGTCTTAACTTCGGTAACCCCGAAAATCCTGAAGTGATGTGGCAGTTTGCAGAGTCTTGTGAGGGGATCAAAGAGGCATGTTTGGCGCTCAATACGCCTGTGGTTAGCGGTAACGTATCGCTTTACAATGAAACCAATGGTGTCTCGGTATTTCCCACACCTGCCATCGCTATGGTAGGACTCAATGAAGATGAAAACAAGATACTGCCTTCAGTATTTCAGAAAGAAGGCAATCTTGTGCTTCTTGTGGGTGACACTAAAGGTGAATTTGGCGGTTCGCTGTACATCAAAGCATTGCATGGCGAAACCACAGGAACAGTGCCAACGTTTGACTACACCGCTGAACTTGCACTGTGGGAACTGGTCATAGAAGCAAACAAAAAAGGATTGCTTAACGCTGCCAAGGATGTTAATGTGGGTGGTATTGCTATTGCACTCTCTAAAATGGCAGCAGTCTCTGGTATGGGAGTGACTGTTTCGGTGAAGCTTGAAGCGAGTAGAGATATTTTTGATGAGTCTCAAAGCCGTGCACTGCTTGAGGTGAGTCATACGAACATGGTAGCAGTCGTTTCTATGGCGAAAGAGTTAGGATTGGAGATTTGTGTCATTGGTGCAGTGGGTGGAGATAGAGTGAGCATCAATGATGTAGCCCTTCCTCTTGAAAGAGTAAAAGAGCTGTATTTTAATACTTTTGCCAAGACCATAGAACAAGATTTGTAAGGATATATATGAGAGCATTATTAAGTGTAAGTGACAAAGCGGGTATTGTAGCGTTTGCCACTGGGCTAGAAAAACTGGGTTGGGAGATCATCTCAACAGGTGGAACCTATAAGACTTTGTCTGCAGCAGGCATCAGCGTTATTGAGATCGATGAGGTCACCAAATTTCCAGAGTGTTTTGAAGGGCGTGTGAAGACTTTAAATCCTTATGTACACGGCGGTATCTTGCACAAAAGAGGCGATGATGCCCATGTGGCGCAGGCAAAAGAGCTTGGCGTAGAAGGCATCGACCTTGTGTGTGTCAATTTATATCCGTTTAAAGCAACGATTGAGCGAACCGAAGAGTTTGATGAAATCATCGAAAATATTGATATCGGCGGGCCTACAATGGTGCGAAGTGCAGCAAAAAACTTCAATGATGTACTGATTGTTACAGATGTGGGTGATTATGAGAGGGTACTTGAAGCACTGCAAACCAATGCCAATACTTTGGAGTTTAGAAGAGGTCTGATGATCAAAGCATTTGAGCATACAGCATCCTATGATGGGATGATAGCTAACTATATGAACGGGAGATTTAACGAAGGATTTGGTGCGTATCAGTTCATTACCGGTAAAAAATCGTTCCAGACGCGTTACGGAGAGAACCCGCACCAAAAAGGGGCACTCTATGAGTTTGACAGCCACTTTACAGACCACTTTAAACAGCTTAAAGGTGAAGCAAGCTTTAACAATATCAATGATGTAAACGGCGCACTCAAAATCGCTTCGAGTTTTGGAGATGAAAATGCCGTGTGTATTGTAAAACACGGAAATCCTTGCGGTTTTGCGATTAAAGAGACTCTTTTGGAATCGTATACTGAAGCGCTCAGATGTGACCCCGTCTCCGCTTTTGGGGGTGTGGTTGCAGTCAACGGTATAGTGACGAAGGAACTTGCTGTGAAGATGAATGAGATCTTTTTGGAAGTGGTGATGGCTGCTGATTTTGAGCCTGAAGCCTTGGAGGTGTTCGAGAGTAAAAAGCGTATCAAACTTTTTGCCCAGGGTGGCAAAAAACTGGTAATGGCTAAAGACAAGTTTGACTTTAAACACGTGGATGGTGGTTTTGTCTACCAAAATGCGGACTGTATCTGCGACAATGAAGTGCACAATGCTAAAAAACAGTCTACACTGTCAGCTTCAGCGCAAGAGATGAAAGATTTGGAGATCGCATGGAAAGTAGCAGGGCTTACGAAGTCAAACTGTGTGGTCTATGTCAAAGACTCTGCAATGGTTGCTGTGGGTATGGGCATGACAAGCCGTGTGGACGCTGCACAATGTGCACTGAAAAAAGCCAAAGAGATGGACATCGATGTCACAGGTGCAGCCATGGCATCTGAAGCATTTTTTCCTTTCCGTGACAGCATTGATGCAGCAGCTGCAGCGGGTGTAAAAGCCATCATCGAGCCTGGTGGAAGTATCAGAGATGATGAGGTCATCGAAGCAGCCAACGAGCATGGTATTTCACTTTACTTTACGACTGTAAGACACTTTTTACACTAGCAGAAAATGATGGATAAACTACTCATCGTATGGAGCACCGCAGAGGTAGAAGTTGCCAAAAAGATGGTGTTGCTTTACGGGAGTGTCATCCTTCCAAGAGGGTATTGGGATGAAGCACATCTGATGATATGGGGGCCTTCTGCAAAACTGTTGGCAGAAAACTCTGAGTTGCAAGAGCTTCTTGTCAGAGTGAAAGATACAGGTGTTGAGCTTTCGTGCTGTGTGGTCTGCGCTGATGACTACGGTGTCAGCGATACCTTGTCATCTTTAGGTGTTAATATGACACATACTGGCGAGTTTCTGACCCAAGCTCTTAAGCAAGACTGGAAAGTTCTTACCTTCTAATTTGACGCATATTTAAACTGATACATCATAATGGAAGCTGCCACGCCTACATTAAAACTTTTTACGCCTTTTGCCATTTCTATGGTTACGATTTCATCACACACTTTTAATACTTCTTCAGACAGCCCTGAACCTTCATGCCCCATGAGCAGTACCCATTTCGGGGCAACCTTTACAGCATTCAGAGGTGTAGAGTATTCAGTGACTTCTGCTGCATAGATGCGGTACCCTTTCGCTTTAAGTGTGCGTATCGTTTCCTGTATATCATCATAGGTATGGATTTTGAGCATCGCTATGTGTCCCATCGAAACACGTAAAGCACGTCTTGAGTAAGGATGGGGTCCTTGTTTGGGAAGTACATATGCATTGATGCCCAAGGCAGCCGCGGAGCGTGCGATGGAGCCTATGTTTTGCGTTGAACTGATCTCATCCAGCATGATGATGTGATCTCCGAGACTCTCCAGCGGATGTTCTTGCGGGCGTATGCCATGCATCATGACATTATGGTGTATTTTGTGCCCGACGATCTGCTGCATCTGTTCTTTGCTCGCTACATAAAAAACAGCAGAGGGTTTAGAGGTAAGAAGCGATTGATACGTATCATAATATTCTTGTGTGGCAAGGATGCTTTTTACCTCTATCGCTTTGGATTGAAGCAGTAAATTGACTACTTTTGGACTGTCTGCTACAAAACTTCCATCCGCACTGAAGGCATGTTCGCGAAATTGGTGGTAGATGGCAATCTCTTGCGCGTGTATATCGTCTATATGTGTGAAGGTCATGACGTATTATACTCAAAAGGGTGTCTTATTTACGCTGACTTTATTTTCCTTTTGTTACAATACAAAAAATTATAACAATTATAAGGAACGAATGTGAAAAAAGTACTTTTTGGACTGGTCATGGTTATGACATCATTGTTTGCAGAGTTGCAGCAGGTATGGGCAAGCCCTGATTTTGTGAGCAAAAATATCAAAATCATAGACATACGTACCCCTGCCGAGTGGCATGAGACCGGAATCATCAAAGGCTCTTATCCTATTATGTTTTTTGACGAGCAGGGCGGTTTTGATGTTGATACATTTTTGAAGCACTTAGGCAAAGTGGTCAAAAAAGATGAGCCTTTCGCACTCATATGCAGAGTAGGTAGCCGTACGGGTATGGTGTCTGAGTTTTTATCTCAAAAACTCGGATATAAGGTCATTGACCTTCAAGGCGGTATCATGAAAATGATTCAAGAGGGGTATAAGACCGTACCGTATCAACCATAAAAAACTTAAACTTGATTGACATAGACTAAACTTTTTTGATATAATTTTTTTAAACAAAGAAATAGATTATTTTAGGATTATTATGGCAAAAAGTTTATATGAAACACTTGGTGTAAGTGAAAATGCAACTGCAGATGAAATAAAGAAATCATATAGAAAGCTCGCAAGAAAATACCATCCAGACATCAACAAAGAAGAGAGTGCAGTAGAGAAGTTTAAAGAGATCAATGCTGCGTATGAAGTTCTTTCAGATAAAGAGAAAAAAGCACAATACGATCAGTATGGCGATCAAATGTTCGGCGGACAGAATTTTCATGATTTTGCACGCGGACAGGGCGGTGGCGTAGATCTCGATGAGATACTCAGACAGATGTTTGGTGGCGGTGGCGGATTTGGCGGTTCACGAGGCGGTTTTGGCGGATTTGGTGCTCCTGATCTGGATACGCAAGCCCGCATTACTGTGCCTTTTATGGTATCAGTCAATGGTGGCAAACAGAGTGTCTCTGTTGGAGGACAGAGTTTTGAGATCAAGATTCCTGCAGGGATTAAAAGTGGCGAGACTATGCGTGTGCGCGGTAAAGGCAAACACTATCAAGGTCATGTCGGGGATCTTTTGTTGCAGGTAGAAGTCGCGTCTTCAAGTGAGTATGAAAGAAAAGGAGATAATCTCTATAAGACCTTTGATGTCCCTTTAAAAGATGCACTTTTTGGGGGTAAGATCATGGTCGATACGCCTGAGAAAGAAGTCTCTCTCAAAGTACCCCAAAACACGAAAAACGGTCAAAAATTCAGACTCAAAGGCAAAGGTATTGCCGATAGAAAAACTGCACTCAGAGGTGACTTGTTTTTGGTGGCGAATGTGGTTTTACCTGATGTGGAGAGCTTGGATAGTGAGCTTAAAACGATGATGGAAGCCAAACTGTAAAGGATAGAAAATGCATAGTTATGATGAACCGGTCTATCTTATCTCTGTGGTAGCAACCATGCTTGAGATACATCCTCAGACATTGAGACAATATGAGCGTGAAGGGCTGGTTGAACCCTCTCGCACCCAAGGACGGATGCGTCTGTATTCTCAGCGTGATATTGAGCGTATGAAGCTTATTTTACGGCTCACCCGTCAGATGGGTGTTAATCTAGCCGGTGTTGACATTGTTCTTCAGCTCAAAGAACAGATAGACCAGATGCAAGATGAGATCAACCAGTTGCGTGAAGAACTCAGCAAGACTAACCGTAACGGTTCTGTGCATTCAAGTAAAGCCTTGGTGACAAAAAGCTTTTATGATCTTATTATATTTGGAAATTAGAAAAGGTAATCTCATCATAAAAATTAGTATATAATAGTGCTATGAAACAGCAGAAATATTATATTTTTCTCCAAAAACAAATACTCTTGATGGTAGGACTCTCGCTTATCCCGGGGTTGGTATATATCGGCTTGGGGTGGGTATTTGATGTTTTGTTTCCTGCTTTACTGTGGTATACGTTTCTTCTAATGGTTTCTCTATATGGTTGGTCTGTCTATAAAGATTTTTCTGTACGAAGGATGAGCGAGGAGGAGTTGGAGGGTTGGTATAACAGTCTTAAAAGATTTATGTATTTGATCTTTGCTGCTTGGCTGATGGCCTTCCTGGTTTTTGTAGACTGTGAAAAGTATGACATACATTACATCGCTATCTTTACCCAAATAGGTGCCTCTGTGGTCGCCTCTGCACTGCTTGTCTCCGATAAAAAACTCTTTGTTCCTATCTTGTTGATGCTAATGCTTCCTTTGGCTCTTTATTTTCTTTTGATCCATACCTGGTACGGCTATATCTTGGCAATTTTTTCCCTTGTGCTTTTATCTGTACTGCTGTATGCAGCGAACAATACCTATAAACTGATACAGAAAAACTACTATCACGCCCAGCATGATGTGCTTACGGGACTCTTTAACAGAAGATATTTTATGGAGTATATGGAAGCGTTGAATGAAGAGTTGGATATGTATCAAAAGGTAGCCTATATCTTTTTGATCGATTTGGATCATTTTAAAAGTATCAACGACTCATTGGGACATGATGTGGGAGATAAACTGCTTAAGGATGTCGCATCCAGGATTGCACGCTATGCGAAAGGAACGCATATGGCAGCGCGATTGGGCGGTGATGAGTTTATGATCGTCAGTAAAGCGCTGGGCAAAGAAGAGTCAGACATCGTCTCCGGAGAAAATTTTGCCGAAGGATTGCTTGATGTTATACGAAAACCCTATGTGATCAATCATCATCATCTGTATATCTCTGCCAGTATCGGTGTACATCAACTCAATCCACTTTCTATTTTTGGTGGCAATTTTATCAGAGAAGTCGATATCGCGATGTATGAGGCAAAAGCGCAAGGACGTGACGGGCTGATCTTGTTCAATAAAGCACTCGAAGAGAGAGTGGAGAGACATCTTGCCATAGAACAGAAGTTGCATCAAGCAATAAAAGAGAAGAAAATCTCTGTGTATTATCAGCCCCAATTTGATAAACATGAAACGCTTGTGGGCTGTGAATCGCTGATACGCTGGAGTGATGAAGAACTCGGTACTCTTAGCCCGGAAGAGTTTGTTCCGATTGCCGAAAAGACCGGATTGATTCTTGAGCTGGGAAGTTATGTTCTGCGTCAGACCCTTGAGACATTAACCCGCTGGTGTGAAAAGGGTAATCGCTTACAATCCTTCTCTATTAACATCAGTATGCGGCAGCTTTTATCGGATAAATTTTTAGATGAGGTTGAGGGTTTGTTTGAACGATACTTCAAAGAGGGCACATCCCGTCCTAAAATTTATTTTGAGATCACGGAGCATGTCTTTGCCGAAGATATGAAAAAAGTGATTTTAACAATGAACAGATTAAAACAGATCGGCATCTCTTTTTCGATTGATGATTTTGGTACAGGGTACTCTTCGTTGAGTTATTTGAGTGTATTGCCCATTGATGAAGTGAAGATAGATAAATCTTTTGTTGACCGTCTTAATGATAGTGACAATGATAAAAAAATGATAAGTACCATTATAGCCATCGCGAAGAATTTCGACTTAAATATTGTTGCTGAAGGGATTGAAACCTTTGAGCAACTGGTTGTGTTGGTTCAGAATGAGTGTAATGTATTCCAAGGCTTTTATTTTGAAGAAGCGCTGTCTCAAGCCAGCTTTGAAGAAAAATACTTTATTCTATAAATGACTAAAATGAATCGAGTATCAACAGACTGTCGCGGTAAATCGGCTCATCGATAAAGCCATATTTTGCATCCATGAACCCATTAATACCTTGTGCGCTGTGGGTTTCAAACGCCTCTTTGATATGTTTGGCTTTTTGGTATGTCTGTATATCATGATTGAAGACAGCATTGGCTACTTCAACCTGTTTGGGTCCCATGCAGGCTTTGCTTTCAAACCCCATCATTTTTTCTTTCTCACACCATAGTCTATAGGTTTCCAGATTATTGTACTCCTGAAACATAAAAGAGACAGGATGGATACCTGCTGTTTTAGCATCCACTAAAAATTTGGAGAGGATGTAGTCTATGGTAGGATTGCTGGGATGCACTAAAGACTGAGGCAGACCCAAAGAGGTAAGCAGATCTAAGATGCCCAGGTTTGCCATCGTAAGACGCTTATCTATGCCAAAAGAGCTTAAGTCTTTAAATGCTTCTTTGGTTTCCAGCGAGATATGCAGTTCTTTATCTGTACTTAGCAGTGTGAGTGCCTGCGTTATTTGTGTTTGGTTCTTTATTTTGGCTACGCGTACAGCATCAAAACTAAAATCATTGAGAAATGCAATTTCTTCTTCTCCGCCTTCACCCAAAGGGTTGGTACGCACGATGATGAAACTTTTGGATTGCTCCATATGTGAGAGAAAGAGAGCAATATTATGCAGAGCCTCTTTTTTACGAGAAGGCGCAATGGCATCTTCCAAGTTCAGGGTAATCATATCAGCATCACTCTCATCCATGCGGTTAAGGTGTTTGAGATTCAAAGGGTTTAGCATCATGTTTGAACGGTGCCGCCGTTTAGGTGCCACAGTTTTTCTTTTGTTTCCAAAGTGTGTCGGTAGGGATTCTATTGAGTTAAATATCATAAGACTAATAGTATCCAAAGTTCACTCAAAAAAGATATAATTTGCCATGTTAAAATACCTGAACGGCTATGATGCCCAGTTAAAATCAAAAGTGCAATCCCTTATAGACCAGAATAAACTCGGAGAATACCTTCTTGCTCGCTATAGTGACAGGCATGACTACACAACAGATAAAAGTCTCTATACCTATGTGCAAGAATTGAAAAATATACACTTAAGAAGCGCTTCACCGATTTCCAAGGTGCTGTATGACACAAAGATGCGCGATGTGAGCGCGGCACTTGGGAGTCATACCTTTGTATCGCGTGTGCAGGGGGCAAAACTGAAAGCAAAAAACGAGATACGCATCTCTCATACTTTTAAAAAAGTTCCCGAAGCATTTTTGCGCATGATTGTTACCCACGAACTGGCACACCTGAAAGTGAAGGAACATAATAAAGCATTCTACAAACTGTGTACTCACATAGACCCTACTTATCATCAGCTCGAGTTTGATGTGCGATTATATTTGATTTATCTAGAGAGGTTTGGGGAGCTCTATGCTTAGGCTGGCTATGCGTGTAGTTTAATTTTTTAAGTGAATATGGATTATAATTATAATAAGTAGGTGGAATGTATATATACAAAACGTATTTAATTAAAACAGTTGGGGGAATGGATATGAAAAAGATGATGGCTGCCGGTTTGTCGGCGTATGCATTGACAGGCGTACTTTTTGCGGGAGGCGATATCGCACCTCAAGAGGTAGTAGAGCAACAGGCAATGGTGTGTGAACCGGAAGAGACAAAAGAGAGTGATTTCTATGTTATAGTCAAGGGTCTGACTGTGTCAGGCGATACAGTGTTGCATGAGGAAAATACCTTTGATGGAGACAGAGGCTACGGTTTTGGTATTGACCTTGGATACAGATTGGGAAGTGGTTTTGCTATAGAGTATGATTTTGCCCATGCGGAAAATACCGTAACAGAAACAGATGTGCACCATCAAAGTGAAGAGGGTGATGCAAACTATTATTCGCATGCATTGGATTTGGTCTATACCTACCGTCTGACAGATTCTTTCGGTATTTTTGCCAAAGGCGGCTATGAGTATGAAATCGAAGAGATAGACGCATTTGAGATAGATGAAGACGATAATGGATTTAACTACGGAATAGGTATCGAGTGGGCAATAAATGAGCAATATGCCTTGGTTGCAGAGTATGAAAAATCAACCATAGAAGGCCCGCGTGGAGATAATATTTTTGCCGGAGTAATGTATAACTTTTAAAAAAAGGTTTTTGTCGCACCTTGATAGGTAAGGTATTAAGAAGTTGAGAAATCATCGCCTCATTTATGTGAGGCGAATGTAGTATTTTAGGTTAGTCGAAATAAGACAGAAGCTTCTCTTTAGTTGTTTTTACTAGATCAGCTGCAACATTTTTTACTAAAACAGCTTTGGTTTCTTGAGCCAGCTTATCCGTGAGTTCGTGATTGTGTTCTTTTGGGAATGCCAAGAACAGTTGTTGCGGTTGCATTTCTTTTACAATGGCATCGATATCATGTGCAATGTCTTTAATCGTACGGTTTTCTCTTTCGCTCTTTGCATTATGATCTTCAAGTGTTCCGGTTCCAAACTTTCCGCTACTGTCACTCATCAATTCACCCGGTTTCTTTCTTCCACTAATGAAAGCCTCATTATTTATCAGCTTCAATGAATGGGAAATCTTCATATCATTACGAGCCGTCCCTTCATGTTCTACCACTTCAAATGCTTTAAGTTCCCCTAGGTCTGCTACTATGATTATTGTGTTTTCTAACGTCATTCTGCTTCCTTTTAGATACATTTAAGTATTTTAGATAATTTTAGTTAATTATCTAATATTATATAGTAGAGCAATTATTCTTTAATGTCAATATGCAGAATGCTTAACTCGCGTCAGCACCCAAAAGATAGTTACAGTATAATACGTAAAAATTATCAGAGTATCGTTGTATGAACAAACCTATCTTAATATTATCTTCTTTAGTGTTTCTTTCTTTGCAAGACATGAAGCGTTCCTTACTTGTGAATATCTTGCATTCAATAATATGAAACATACGCAAAATATCCATGGCGGGCTTGTAGACAAGGCTGGATTTTGAGCGATAAAACAGAGGTTCTTGAAGCACTGAAGCATTCAAATGTTTTTCTTACTGGTGGTGCAGGGGTTGGTAAGAGTTTCATCACCAATGAGGTGATAACCCAGTACCGAAAAGACGGCAGACAGGTGGTTGCTTTGGGTTCGACAGGTGTATCTGCTGTGAACATCGGCGGTTTTACCGTACACAGTTTTTTTGCCTTTGGCATAGCGGGTAATTTTGAAGAACTTGCCCACCATGACAAGTATGCTAAAAACCGTTTGAGTGACCTTAAAAAGATACTCAAAGCCACTGATTTGATAGTCATCGATGAGATTTCAATGGTAAGTACGGATCTGATGGAGATGATAGCTTACAGGCTCAATCACTATGGGTATCTGGGAAAAGTGTTGTTTGTAGGAGACTTTTTTCAATTGCCGCCGGTGCAAAAACAGCAGGGAATCGGTGATGTCTTTGGTGAAAAACTCTACGCCTTTGAGAGTATGGCATGGAAGCGTTTTGATCTGATGGTCATAGAGCTTACTGTGATGAAACGCACCGCAGATGGTGAGTTTACACACATTCTTTCAAAAGTGCGCAAAGGGGTGTGTGATGACGAAGTCATAGCCTACATGACAAGGCTTTGGAACACACAAGAGATGGACAAAGATCCGACATACCTTTACGGGCGAAACCTTGAAGTAGAACAGACCAACCGAGCCAAAATAAACGAGCTTGAGACTGAAGAGACGATACTCTTTGCTAATGTGGAACTCTTTGGCGCTGTACATGAAAAGAAGCTCTCAGGTTGGAAAGCGATGCTGCCGGTTTCAGAACAGCTTACACTCAAAGAGGGTGTGCCTGTGTTGTTTACGGTGAACAAATGGAGTCGGTTTGTCAACGGTGAAAGAGGCTTACTGCACAAGATAGAAGATGACTATCTCATCGTTGAAAAAGAAAATGAGTTTGTCCGTGTGGAGAGACACGGATTTGATTTGCTTGACATGGCAGTGGGAGATGACGGAAAAGTTGAGACGATGTCGCTTGCGACACTTTCACAGTTTCCGCTGAAACTGGCCTATGCGGTGACCATACACAAAAGCCAAGGTATGAGTATTGACAACCTTGTATGCAATATTGACAATATCTTTGCACCCAGTCAGTTTTATGTAGCAATTTCCCGTGCAGTAGATCCAAAAAAACTAAAGTTAGAGTTCAATAAAGGTGATTTGACTCAGTATCTCAAAAGAGTGATTCGGGTAGATGAGCGTGTTGTGGCATATTATGAGGGTTTGGGTCAAGCACGATAATTACCCCGTTACAATCTCAATGCTTCCAGCAGGGCGTATGTGAATGATGTCTTCTTTGATGGTCACGATATCGCCGTCTAGTTCGATGTGGTTGTAGGTGCTGCCGAGTTTGATGTCTATCTCTTTCACTTTGCCGTAAAAATTGCCGAATTTGGTGATGAAAGAGGCGGGTGTGAAGATGAAAAATCGCTCTGAGCTTAAAAGCATCAAAGGGGTCATCAGAAGATGAAAGGGCAGTAAAAAAAGGATGGAGAGGAGGTATTTTGCCATGCCATTGCTCAGTAGTCCAAAACGCAATGTCTCTGCTAAAAAAATGTGTTGCAAATCTCCCATATTGCCTGCTGAGAAGAGAAACACTTCATCGTTGAGGCTGTAGTAGGCTTGTATCTGTGTCTGGACGGTGTCTCCTGAGGCTAAAGCACGGAGTATTGTGGTGGCTTTGGGTGTTCTGTGCAGTTTGGAGATGACATTGAAAGAGCCTGTGGGGTTGAGGATGTATTTGGCGGTAAGACCTTTGTGTTGCAGCGCTTTGACCACTCGTCTAAGCGTACCGTCTCCCTCAGAGATGATGAGATAATCAATGAGATGAATGTCCGGATACGCCAAGAGTTCTTCTACTTTTGTGTACATGATGTTGAGTCCGGGATACTCCAGAGGCTCTCCGATACACAAAAATCTCATGCTTTGTCCTTTTTTTTCTGTGTTTGGTTACTTTTTGACAATCATACACTAGTTTTGATAATAGGATAGTTGGGTATAATCTAAGTCATGGAAATAGTAAATGAAGATGCTTTGGATGACTATATACTCTGCCACAAATGCCATACTCTACACAAAAAGGTGGTTTTGAGTGAAGGACAAAAAGCGCACTGCGTGGTCTGTAATGCTACGCTGTACCGTGTCGATAGTAAGCTGGCAGAACATGGCTTGGCATTGAGTATCACAGGATTTATCTTTTTTGTACTTGCCAATGTTTTTCCGCTAGTAAGCATAGAGATACTCGGGGTTGAACAGTTTATCACGATTCCAAAGACTTTTTTGGCACTTTTTGAGAGCGGGTTTTATATCGTGGGGGTCATGTGCGCGCTGCTTATTTTTGTCTTTCCTTTGATGATTTTTACGGTAAACATGGTCTTATTTACGCTTTTTAAGCTGCAAAAAGGTGAAGCTTTCATCGCCACACTGCTCATACTGCTTGCCCATCTTAAACCGTGGAGCATGGGCGATATATTTCTGCTGAGTATCCTTATTGCACTGGTGAAGCTCATTGGGTATGCACAGATACATATGGGACTCTCGTTTGCTGCTTTGCTCTGTTTTGTCCTGCTTGATTTGTACATCAGTAAGATGATTCATGTGGCTGAATTGTGGGCACTCAAAAAAGAGATTTTTGAAACAAAAAGAGGGATAGATGCAGATAGATAAAGAGCAACTCATCGCTTGTCCTGTATGTGAAGCCGTCAATATCAACAAAGGCAAAAAAAACAAATGCAGGCGTTGTGGCAGCGGTATTTACACCCATCAGACCTTTCAGACCGAAAAAAGCTGGGCGTATCTGATTACGGCTATGATTGCCTATGTTCCTGCCAATCTGTATCCGATGCTTATTACAAAGCAGTTTGGGCAGCATGAAGGAAGTACAATATTTGGCGGAGTAGCATTTTTATGGGAGCACGGCTCTTACCCCATCGCTTTGGTCATCTTTTTTGCTTCGATCATCATTCCTGTATCCAAATTTTTGATTATGATATATCTGCTAATTAGTGTAAAATACCCGCTGGGAAAAGATAAGAGAATGCGTAAATTTAAACTTTACTATCTGACAGAGTTTGTGGGACCTTGGTCGATGATTGATGTCTTTGTTGTAGCGATTTTAGCTGCACTTATTCATCTTGCCAATATACAGATTATCGCGGGAACCGCAGCTACGGCGTTTGCGATTTCAGTGTTTTTTACCCTTTTGTCAGCCCATGCGTTTGATGAACGATTGATTAAGGAGAATAGTTAAATGTCAGAACAGACCCCTTTTATAGAAGAATCTTCACGGTTCAATCTTCTGACTTCCATATGGATAGTGCCTTTTATTGCGTTGATGGTTGCAGGTTGGCTTGCATTTCAATATTTCTCAGAGCGGGGCGAAGAGATTCGCATTATATTTCCTAAAAATGAAGGACTTAACGCAGGTCAGAGTCAAATCAAATTCAGAGATGTTCCCATCGGTACGGTGCAGAAGATTGAGTTGCAAAAAAATGGCAATGGGGTCGTGGTGGTCGCCCGTATTGATAAGCTGGCAAAACCCTATCTGAATGAAAAAGCAAAGTTTTGGATTGTTAAGCCTGAAGTAGGGGTTACGGGTGTTTCAGGTCTGGATACCCTGCTTTCAGGAACCTATATCAATATGTATTCTGAAAAAGAGGGGCGTTTTAAAGATAATTTTTATGGACTCAAAGAGGCTTTTCATCAAAACAAAGAGGGCGTTTACTATAAACTGACCGCGCCCTCGGGGTTCAATATCAACAGAGGAACACCCGTACACTTCAAAAATCTTACCGTAGGTCGGGTAGAGTATGTCAACATTTCGCTTGACAGTCAAAATATTGATTTTATCGTTCTGATACAGCAGCAGTATGTTCCTTATGTACATCGAGATTCCAAGTTTTGGGTAACCAGTACAGTAGATGTCAAGTATGCTAATGGCAGATTTGACATCAATGTCGCTCCTCTGTCTAACCTGGTACAAGGAGGCATAGAGTTTTCCTCCACCCATGAAGACCCCAATGACCCTGTGCCTGATCATTATGTATTTCGTCTGTACAAAAACTCCAATGCGGCTGAAGGAACCAAAGTAGGCAAGGGCGGTGAGTTTGTCAAAACATTCGAGATCATGACGCAAGAGTCGCTTTCGGCATTAAGAGTGGGCGCACTGGTACAGTATAGCGGTTATGAAGTTGGCAGAGTGAAAGATATTGCACTGCAGTATCTTAAAGAGACGCATGTCATGCAAGGTCGTGTGTTGGTGGACATCGATACCTCTGCATTTGCCCAAAAAGACGACACAGTCATAAAAGCTTATCGAAATTTTAGACAGATGGTTGAAGAGGGATTGCGTGCCAAGATGCAACCTTCTGATCCTTTGACCGGTACATTGTTTGTTGATTTGGGCTTTGAATCAAATGTGACAAAACAGACGCTTGTTCAGGGTAAAAAGTTTGCAGTTTTGCCTTCAGTTGAGAGTGATATGGGGGGAGTGATGGATGAAGCTGAGAAATTGTTGCAAAAGCTCAATGCGCTACCGCTTGAGCAGCTGCTTGCTTCGCTTAACAAAGTCGTTGACAACTCAGATGGACTTTTAAGTGATCTGGGCAAGTCAGTTAAAGATCTTAATGCACTCAGTGGTAAGAAGTCATTTAAGACAATGCCGGATGAGTTAGACAAAACACTCAAAGAGCTCACTAAAACGCTGGCTACGGCACAACAAACCATCAAAAGCTATGATGATCAGTCGCTTTTAGCCAGTCAAATAGCCCAGACGCTTAAAGTGGTCACGGAAACATCCAAGTCCATGCAGCAGTTTTTGGATATGCTTAACCGTAAACCGGATTCACTTATTTTTGGAGAACAGTAATGAAGATACGATTGCTCAAGACGATAGTCATACCTGTAACAGTCATGATGTTGGCAGGCTGTGGCGCTACAAGCAGTTATTATATGCTTTCAGTACCTAAGATACCTGCAAAAACCTATGCAGCTTTGGGTAAGAGTAT
>JAABRH010000002.1 GCA_011391015.1 Sulfurovum sp. | reverse complement strand
TGCTTTGGCAAAGTATTTATTGTTTGGATACTTTGCTCCGTCACTGGTGATAATGAGGTCTGTAATCCCCATATCTAAACCAACTGCATTTTTTGCTTTTGTTGGTTTAGGTATAGAGACAGTATCATCGATAAGAATAGATACGAAATATTGGTTGCTTTGTCTTGATATGGTAGCTTGTTTAAGTATGGCTTCTTTTGGTATCTCTCTATGGAGTTTTGTTTTGATACCGTCTTTGGTGAACTTGGGAAGATAGACTCTGTTGTTTGCTACTTTAATATTCTGCGGAGCGGTGAAGCTTTGAGTGGTATGTTTCTTTGACTTGAACTTTGGGTATCCTCCCTGTTTTTTGAAGAACCTGCTGTATGCGGAATCCAGATCTCTTAGTGCCATTTGCAATGATTGGCTTCCGCATACATTGAGCCAAACATATTCATCAAGCTTTTTAAGTTTGGTGAGTTCTGCCTGTGTTGTGATGTAGCCTACTTTTTGATTACCGTTTGCATAGGCTTTTTGTCGGTACTCCAAAAAGTAGTTATAGAGAAATCTTGTAGAGCCGAAGTGTTTTTCTATGAGTTGTATCTGTGTTTTGTTTGGGTAGATGCGGTATTTGCAGGCTTTGAGCATCCCCGTTCCTCTCTATATTTTATTTCTAATTCTAGCTTTTTTTGTAGAATGAGATTAGGAAAATGTCATATTGTCATACTTTCTGGAACATGCTATGTAAATATATGTGGAATCAAGGCTAACGCCTTGTACGCATTCTTCCCGGCGGCTAAAGACCATTGGGATTTCTGCTAAGGGTGGTTAAAGTCACAATCGTTCTCTAAAAATTAACATCACTAGTGTTGGATAGTTAAGGTAATAGTAGGATATAATCACTTTCAATAACAAAACATTATCTCTCATTCCAAAGGATACACATGGCCGCTTTTGACATCAAAAAACTACTTCAAAGTGTTGTAACGCATGGGGCGTCAGACCTGCACCTTGTTAGCCGTACAGAACCACAAATCAGACTGGATGGAGTACTTAAACCGGTCAATCTTCCCAAACTCACGGGAACCGATATTGAAGAGATGTGCTATTCGCTTATCACTGAAAAACAAAAACAGCAATTTGAAGAGTACAGCGAGCTGGACTTCGCACTCTTGCTGCCTGGGATTGGGCGATTTAGAGCAAACTATTATCGTACCTTGGGTGAAACAGCTGCTGCGTTTAGGATTATTCCCATCGATGTGCCTTCTTTGGATGATTTGGGTGCACCAGAAGTGTATAAGAAACTGATCAAAAGAGAGAAAGGGCTTATCTTGGTCACTGGGCCAACGGGTTCTGGTAAATCAACTACGCTGGCTGCCATGCTCAACGAGATCAACCTTCACGAGCAAAAACATATCGTCACCGTTGAAGATCCGGTGGAGTTCATCCATCAAAACAAAAAGTGTGTTTTCTCCCACAGAGGTGTCGGTGAAGATACGGCATCTTTTGCAAAAGCACTCAAGTATGCCATGCGTCAAGATCCTGACATCATCCTCATCGGAGAGATGAGGGACAAAGAAACCATAGAAGCTGGACTCACTGCTGCTGAGACAGGTCACCTTGTATTTGGCACACTGCATACATCTTCTGCTCCCGGAACAATCAACCGTATTATCGACGTATTCTCCGGGGACGAGCAACCGCAGATCAGAGCGATGATCGCCTCTTCCCTTGTCGCCGTTATCGCTCAGGCACTTTTACCGAAGCTAGGTGGCGGTCGTGTGGCTGCTTCAGAGATACTCGTAACCAACCATGCTATCTCTAACCTTATCAGAGAAGATAAAGTACACCAGATTTACTCTCAGATGCAGCTTGGACAAGGGGACACTGGAATGCAGACACAAACACAGGCACTCTTAAAATTCCTTAAAGACGGGAAAATTAGTCGTGCCACAGCGATACAATATGCCAACAGGCCCGATGAGATAACTAAACAATCGGTATAACCCTGCTTTATCTATCTCAAAAGATTTTTAGATAGATAAAGATACAATACACCGATTTTAGTAATACGCAAGAGGATAATATGATGAATTTTTCTATGATGGACTTCAACTATTTTGATGTCACCATTGCAGCCATTGTGCTGATTTTGGGTATCAAAGGGTTTATGCAGGGATTCATCAAGGAAGTATTTGGTCTTATAGGTCTGGTTGCAGGTGTCTATTTTGCTTCACGTTTATCTGAAGTGGCAGCTTCTTTTATCGATACCACTTTTTTACATCTTGAAAACCCCACACTGCTCAAATTGATCGGATTTTTAGCGATTTTAATCCTTATTTGGACAGGTGCAACCATTCTTGGCGCCATTTTTTCAAAACTGACACATGAAAGCGGCTTGGGATTTATCAACCGTCTCTTTGGCTTCATAGCAGGAGGGGGGAAGTACTTTCTCATTTTTGCCCTGATTGTTACTGCATTGTCAAATGTCACACTTATTAAAGACAATCTGCAAAAGTATGTGAATGACTCTGTACTTTATCCCTATCTGAGAGAAGCAGGCTCCTATCTTATCAATATTGATACCGCTGCTATAGGGCTTACCAACGCTGATGCCACAGTGGTGCTTCCAAAAGATACCGCCGAACAAACATCAGAAAACAATGCCTCAGGCTCTGAAGCCAATGCTACAGCACAAACAGTAACACCTGAGTAAGGATCAACATGATAGCATATCCTCTACTTTTAGAAGACTTTCAGCACCTCCTTAAAGACAATGCACTGAAATTTACCAAACAACGCGAGCTTGTGTTAAAGTTTCTTTATGAAAACGAAGGACACTACACACCTGAAGACATTTACACCCTTCTCAAGCAGAAATACCCCAACATCAATATTGGTATAGCCACAGTCTATCGCACACTTTCATTGCTGGAGACTTCACATATTGCCAGCTCTATCTCTTTTGGAGTGCAGGGTAAAAAATATGAACTGGGACTCAAAAAACACCATGACCATCTTATCTGCAGTAAATGCGGGAAGATTATCGAATTTTATGATGAGACCATAGAACAGATACAAGAAGAAGTGGCGAAAAAGTTTAATTTTAAAATGACCGATCATACGATGAAAATCGTCGGACTGTGCGAAAATTGCCAATAATCTAAAACGAACATCACACTTACACTAACAACACAGGAGACCGCTTGATATTTGACAATCAATATATCCAGGAACGCATCAAAAAAGCAGACAAACTCAGAGAAGAAGGCATCAATCCCTACCCAAACACGATAGCAAAAGGAACACCTTCTGCTCAGTTTCTTGCCGAGTGTGCCTACATCACAAAACAAGATGCCGAAGAGAAAAAAGATGAGAGCAAAAGCTACTCACTCACAGGCAGACTAAAATTTATACGTATCATGGGGAAAGCGGCGTTTGCCAAAATGGAAGATGCACAAGGCTTAGTGCAGATTTACTACAACAGAGATGAACTACCTGAGAATTTTTATAACGACATTGCCAAAAAACTTTTTGAGGTCGGTGACATCATCGAGGCTACGGGGTACCCATTTGTGACGCAAACAGGAGAGATAACCCTACACTGCAAAGAGATGCGTATCGTCTCAAAATCCATCTCTCCACTTCCTGAAAAGTTTCATGGACTCCAAGACCAAGAACTTCGCTACAGACAACGTTACCTTGATATGATCATGAATCCCGAAGTAAAAGAAAACTTTATCATGAGAAGTAAAATCGTCTCTTTGGTAAGACGATTTTTTGAAGACCGTTCATTTTTAGAAGTAGAAACACCGATGATGCACCCGATTCCTGGTGGTGCCAACGCCCGTCCCTTCATTACGCACCATAATGCACTTGATGTTGAACGCTACTTGCGTATCGCACCCGAACTGTATCTTAAACGGCTGATTGTAGGTGGTATGGAAGCGGTATTTGAGATCAACCGAAACTTTAGAAATGAAGGGATGGATCATACCCATAACCCAGAGTTTACGATGATCGAATTTTACTGGGCATACAAAACATACATCGAACTGATGGAAATCACCGAAGCGTTGTTTGACTACCTTTTTGAAAATCTTAGTTTAGACAGAACACTCCCATATGGTGAACATCAAATCAATTTTGCGACACCCTTTGCAAAGATACCTTACATTCAGTCCCTCACGCAAATCGGTGGCGTACCTGCCGATGTTGCCTGCGATAAAGAAAAAGCCTTAGCCTATCTTGCACAGCATGGTGCCAAAGCAGATGCAAACCTCAGTTTGGGTTATCTACAAGCTGAACTTTTTGATACTTTTGTGGAAGGAAAACTGATAAACCCTACCTTTATTACTGATTTTCCTATTGATATTTCACCGCTTGCGCGCAGATCAGATGCAAATCCGGACATTGCAGAACGATTTGAGCTTTTTATGGCAGGTAAAGAGATTGCCAATGGCTTCTCTGAGCTCAATGATCCTATCGACCAGTATGAGAGATTTAAGGCACAAGTGGATGCCAAAGAGGCAACGGGTGATGATGAAGCGATGCACATGGATACAGATTATGTCAAAGCACTCAGCTACGGTATGGCACCAACTGCGGGCGAAGGCATAGGCATAGACAGACTGGTCATGATGCTTACTAATCAGCACAGTATCCGTGATGTACTGCTGTTTCCTGCCATGAAACCGGAAAAACCAAGAGAAGAACTTCTGCCCATTGTAGATGCAGAGATGCTGTGCAAAAAATGTGGTCACGATATACTTGAAGAGCTTAAGCATGCCAAAAATGGCAAAGGGATGTTCTGCATGGACGTGGTTGCGTGTAAACAACGAACTGCTAGTAAATAAAAGAAAAATTTAGATATAAATCTAACATTAAAACCAAAGGAAATAGTATGTCATATGCCATAGAAACATTTGATCCGGAGATTTTTCAAGCCATTGAAAAAGAGAGAGAAAGACAAACTGACCACCTTGAGATGATCGCTTCTGAAAACTTTACTTTACCTGCCGTGATGGAAGCCATGGGTTCTGTTTTTACCAACAAATATGCAGAGGGCTATCCGTACAAACGATACTATGGCGGATGTGAGTTTGCAGATGTGGTTGAACAGTTGGCCATCGATAGAGCCTGTGAACTCTTTGGGTGTAGCTATGCAAACGTACAGCCTCACTCAGGATCTCAGGCAAACGGTGCGGTGTATGCAGCACTGCTTCAAGCTGGGGATAAGATACTGGGTATGGATCTCAGCCACGGTGGACACCTAACACACGGCTCGAAACCGAGTTTTTCAGGAAAAAACTACTCCTCATTTACCTATGGGGTAGAACTTGACGGACGCATCAATTATGATAAAGTGATGGAAATTGCTCAAATCGTACAGCCAAAGATCATCGTATGTGGTGCCTCTGCATATGCCAGAGAGATAGACTTCAAAAAATTTAGAGACATCGCTGATGCGGTAAGTGCCATCTTGTTTGCCGACATCGCTCACATCGCCGGTTTGGTCTGTGCAGGTGAGCATCCTAGTCCTTTCCCGTATGCGGATGTTGTGACGACTACGACACACAAAACACTTGCAGGCCCACGTGGCGGTATGATACTCACTGACAATGAAGAAATCGCAAAGAAAATCAACTCTGCCATCTTTCCCGGACTTCAAGGAGGGCCTCTGGTACATGTGATCGCAGCCAAAGCTGTAGGCTTCAAACACAATCTAAGCCCTGAGTGGAAAGTCTATGCCAAACAAGTTAAAGCCAATGCTGCTGTACTTGCGGATGT
This sequence comes from Sulfurovum sp., assembly GCA_011391015.1. Classification (GTDB taxonomy): domain Bacteria; phylum Campylobacterota; class Campylobacteria; order Campylobacterales; family Sulfurovaceae; genus Sulfurovum. The sequence continues at coordinate 84,596 of JAABRH010000002.1, read as the reverse complement.
ACTGATGAAGCGAGGTTACGATGTCGTCTCTGATGGTACGGACAATCACCTTGTACTGGTCTCTTTTCTAAACAAAGCGTTCTCAGGCAAAGATGCAGATGCAGCACTGGGTGCAGCAGGTATCACAGTAAACAAAAATACCGTTCCGGGTGAGACAAGAAGCCCTTTTGTAACCTCAGGTGTCCGCATTGGCTCACCTGCACTCACCAGTCGCGGGATGAAAGAGAAAGAGTTTGAGATCATTGCAAACAAAATTGCTGATGTACTTGACAATATCAACGATACGACACTGCATGCAAAGATTAAAGAAGAGATGAAAGCTTTGGCACAAAACTTTATTATGTACCATAAATCCATCTATTAAGGGTGTGACATCAAAGTTTTTGATTTAGACCTTTTTGATGAGTGTTACTATATAAAAAGACAGGCGATTGTTGAAGAAATACCTTTTGACAATCGAACTTTTTATGCAAAATTTGAATGTATACACGAGCCATTAACACCCTTACTGGTAAAACAGCATCAAGACAAACACTACACTATCGCAGCACCACTACTCAAAGACAACCATACCAACTATCTTGTAATCGAGTATAAAGGTGAAGAACATCAACGTTTTTACCATCTTGTCAAACATCTTTTTAAAACTCTTCAGATTACCAATTACCATATCTATGAGGGTAAAGACAGTGAGCGACTTCAGGTTTTTATAGAAGTCAAAAACCTTTCCTTAGAAGAAGCTACGGAGCAACTTCAACTATTATCCGATGCACTCAAAGAAAAAATGACTGAAAAATGGAAATGTTTACCCTCTTCTACACTTCCAGAAGCATACAATATCGTGACTTTACCCTACAATAGACTGAGAGATTAATGATAATATATATAAATATGATATAATCATCTGAAAAAAAAGATTCGGAGATTTTCCCCTTATGCATGATCACAATCTTGATGACCTGATTATTGGTACCGTACCAACTGAAAACACAAAAACAAAAAGTTTTTTAACCATTGTTGCACTATTGATCGTCGTGATGATCGTAGCTATTGTTCTAACGAGAATCCTACTGAAAACTCCCGATAACAATACTCTAGCTCTTGAAGAAAACATGACTGAAATGATAGCCCCTGAGCTTAAACTTCAAGAAGCTGCAAAAGAACCTGAACCGGCAAAAGAACCTTCGCTCTCTAGCATGATAGAGAGCGAAACACCACCTCCTCCTGCCCAGGAAAGTGCAGTCAAGGAAGAAGTACCTGCTCCACAAGATACTTCAACTGCACCGCAAGCCCAATCACAGCCCACACCTACCCCAACAGATACATCTGATATGGCATCCAAAGAGAGTTCAACAAATGATTCACTAACAAAAGATGAGGATATCCAAGAAGCTGAAGCAGGCTTAGATGAAGCCGTTGAGATAACTGACGAATACACTCAAACTGCACAGGAGAACAAGAAAACGGTCGAAAAAAAGCATCCGGAAAAGAAACCAGTAGAAGAAAAACAAACTCAAGAGGTAGTACCCACTCCGGCACGTGCTAAAAAAACAGTTGCAAAACCGACAGCACCCAAACCGATTCCGCAAAAACCTATTACAACACAAACATACTATATTCAGGTCGGTTCTTTCACCACAGATCCTAGCGCACGTTTTTTATCTTCGATTCAAAACAGTGGATTTAGTTATACAATTGTAGCCGGAGGCGCTAATGGAGCAAAAAAATTGCTTATAGGTCCTTACCCGGACAGAGCCTCTGCAGATCGTGCACTTGTGAATGTAAAAGACCGCATCAATAAAAGTGCTTTTGTGACAAAAAAGTAAATAACCATGCATAAAACCATCCTCTTTGACCAGCTCACACCCGTTGCACTCTACGCAAAGATAAAAGAGCTATTTGCAGATGAGATCACAATGCTTTTTGAGTCTGTGGTCAATACCAATGAGGGTAATTTTTCTTTTATAGCTATAGGTGCACAGGAACGTCTTAGCTACAAAGATGAAACCAGTACCTATACAGATACAAAAGGTGTACAAAGAGTCCTCAAAGAAGACCCTTTTTCTTTTCTAAAGAGCTATTATCAAACTATCGATCAAGCAGCTTATAAAGAGAAATCCGATGCACTTGGCTTTTCATTTGTGGATGGGTTTATCGGTTTTATAGGGTATGATATGGTCAAGGTATTTGAGCCTGTACTCAAGGAGAGTATGGATCAGCTGCCTGATCCACTAGGTACACCTGATTTAGACCTGATACGTCCCAAAATCATCATTGCCTATTCTCACAAAAATGCAAAACTGACACTGATTTCAAACGATGTCTCTATGGACTCTGGTATTGCTTCTATCGAAAAAATACTGCAAGAACCTTTCATACCCGCCTTGCTTCAAGCAGTAAAGCTTGAGGGTGAAGGCACTTTCAGTATTGAAGAAGAACGTTTTAAGACCTTAGTTGACGAATCTAAAGAAAATATCCGTTCAGGTGATATTTTCCAGATTCTTCTTTCAAACCGCTATACACAGCAAGGTAAAATCGATCCGCTTAGTTTTTACAGGGTGCTGCGCTCAAAAAATCCCTCACCGTATCTCTTTTTGCTTGACTATGAAGATTTTTCCATATGCGGCTCTTCTCCTGAAGTCATGGTACGCCTGAGCGAAGGTGAGATACTCCTCCGACCCATCGCAGGGACAAGAAAACGCGGTAAAAACCACCAGAGAGACCGAGAACTTGAACTTGAAATGCTCTCCGATCCCAAAGAGCGTGCAGAACACTTAATGCTCATAGACTTGGGGCGCAATGATGTGGGAAGGGTTGCCAAAACAGGCACAGTAGAAGTCACCTCCATGATGCGTGTTGAAAAATACTCCCATGTCATGCACATGGTCTCTGATGTAGAAGCACTGCTGCAAGAAGACAAAGATATGTTCGATCTTTTTGCGGCGACCTTTACCGCTGGTACCATGACCGGTGCACCCAAAATAGAAGCCATGAAGCTCATCGCAGCGTATGAGAATCTCAAGCGTGGCTTTTACTCAGGTTCGGTGGGCTATTTTGCTTTTAATGGAAATATGGACTCTGCCATCGCCATCCGTACGGCACTCATCAAACCTGAAAGCATAACGCTGCAAGCAGGTGCAGGTGTAGTTGCAGACTCACAGCCTGAGCTGGAGTACCTCGAGGTAAAGAATAAACTAGGGGCACTCTTGTCTACACTTAAAGAGATGGAAACGCTCTAATCATGGGCTTTCACTTGCGATGAAACAGCTCTTTGCCCTTTTTGGAAATCCCGTCTCTCACTCCAAATCTCCCCTTATGCACAACCTTGCTTTTAAAGCGTTAAATTACGAGGCATGTTATGGACGTTTTTTACTTGAAGACGGTGAAAAACTAAAAGAAACATTTTTCGCACTGGGTCTTAAAGGAGCAAACATCACTGTACCGTACAAAGAAGATGCGTACCGTGCCTGTGACTTTTTAGACCCTTTTGCACAAAAAGTGGGTGCAGTTAATACCATCGTGGAGCATGATAGCAAACTGCATGGCTTCAACACCGATGCACCAGGATTTTTGAAGGCGATCTCAGAATTTGAAAGCATTAAAACCGTACTTTTTTTGGGTGCAGGCGGCACGGCACAGTCAACCTCGAGTCTTTTAAGAGAAAAAGGCTATGAAGTAACACTCCTCAACAGAAGCAAAGAGCGTTTGCACCGATATGAAGAAGAGGGATTTGCCACCTATACCTTTGATGATTTTACGCCTGCAGCCTATGATTTGATTGTCAATATGACTTCAGCGGGACTTCAAGATGATTCACTCCCTGCACCACTGGAACTTCTTAAGCAACTCTTGCCTCAGACTAAGGCGTGCATTGATGTCATCTACGGCAAAGAGACTGCATTTTTAAAACTTGCAAAAAAATACCAAAAACCCACCAAAGACGGCTCAGACATGTTACTCTATCAAGGTGTGATTGCCTTTGAGCATTTTACCGATCATGCTTACAGCTTTGAAGTGATTAAAACTACGATGCAAAAAGCATTTATCTTAGCGTGAACTACCCCTCCATAAACGGAGTGGGCTTCCTAGAAACTCCAAACTAATGTTTAGATATTAAGAGGCTTTGACGATAGTTCCTACCGCATTGAGAATATTTATACTGGCATTGTAATCTGCATTACTCACATACCCACAACTTTTACAGATAAACTGAGCTTGTTTTAATCTATTCTCTTTTTCAATATGTCCGCAACAAGAGCATTTTTGACTTGTGAACTTTGGGTCAACTCTTATAAGTTGTCCTCTATTTCTTTCAAGTTTATACTCAAGAAGTTCAAAGAATTTTCCCCAAGACTGCTGTAAGATAGAGCGGTTAAGTCCTCTTTTTGCACTTGCTCTCATGTTTGGGTTTTCTATTGATCCTTTTGCTTGTTTTGAAATATTTTTGATTTTAAGATTTTCTACCGCTATGGTTTGGTTTTCACTTAGCTTCTTGGTTACTTTATGTAGAAAATCATTTCTTTTGTTTTTGAGTTTTAAGTGCTTTTTTGCAAGATTAGCTTTTGCCTTTGCTCTATTAGCACTTCCTTTTTTCCTTCGTGATAAGACCTTTTGAGCTTTGATTACATTTGAAATTTCCTTTTTTAGATTGATGTGTTTTATTACCTCATTTTCTGAGGTATAAACAAATACTTTTACTCCAACATCAATTCCTATGGACTTACCGTTGTTTGTGCCATAGACTTGTTTTGAACCATTCTCATAATTTATTGAAGCAAAGTATTGATTTGCTTCAAGAGATATGGATACTGTTTTTACAACACCTGCAACTTCTCTATGAAACTTTGTTTTTATCAATCCTATCTTTGGAAGATAAAGTTTGCCATCTTTGATTGTAGCCGTTGAACTCTGATAACTCTGTCTTGAGTTATGACGACTCTTAAATTGAGGAAACCCTGATTTCTCTCCGTTTTTTACCCTTCGAAAAAAGTTCTTATAAGCTTTATCCATATTAAGAATAGAGTTTTGAAGAGCAGTCGAGTCAATCTCTTTTAGCCAAGAAAACTCTTCACATTTTTTCATAAGAGGTAATAGCTTTTTAAGTTCGTAGGACAAGATAGAAGTTTTATCTGTTTCATACGCTTCTTTTTTCTTGTGAAGCATGAAATTATAGACAAATCTTGAAGAGCCAAAATGTTGTAACAATAGTTGTTTTTGTGCTTCATTTGGATATAAGCGAACTTTGACAACCTGTAACATTTTAGCTCCTTTTTAAATTTGGTATTCACTTGAATTGTATCCTATATTACAGTACAATGTCAAGTCTATATAAAATAGGAGTACATAATGAAATATGAATTAAAATCCACAAGACACGCAAAATATCTCTTGCACGCTCATTTGGTATTTACACCAAAATATCGCAAAAAAATATTTACAAAAGAACACCTAGATTTGATGAAAACAGTTTTTGCGGATATTTGCAATATGAACGATGCAACACTTGAAGAGTTTGACGGTGAAGCCGACCATGTGCATTTATTGGTGCTTTATCCTCCACGCATAGCCTTGTCTATTTTGGTTAACTCTTTAAAAGGTGTTTCAAGTAGAAAATTAAGACAAAACTTTGATATTTTTAAAAAAGAGTATTGGGGAGAAGGTGTAGCTTTGTGGAGTAGAAGCTATTTTGTAGCAAGTGTCGGCGGTGCGCCAATTGAGATATTAAAACAATATATTGAGCAACAAAATACGCCTGATTAAAGTTTGGTATCTATCGGCAAGCCGATGTTTCTTATATCCCCACCATTAATGGCGAGGGTTTACGAAACAGGTGCTAAATCACGTTATTTGACTTCAATTAACCTTGAGTCATTACAATAGACCCATACAGACAACATGAGGTGATGCATGATTAATATTTTAATGATTGAAGATGATACCGAATTTGCAGAACTGCTTGCTGAGTACCTGGCTCAATACGACATCAAAGTGACCAACTATGAAGACCCTTATCTGGGGCTGAGTGCTGGGGTGAAAAAGTATGATCTTTTGATACTGGATCTTACGCTTCCAGGTATGGATGGGCTTGAAGTCTGCAAAGAGGTCGTCGAAAAATACAATATCCCCATCATCATCTCTTCTGCACGTTCAGATATTAATGACAAGGTAGAGGGTTTTGCTTTGGGTGCAGACGACTATCTGCCCAAACCGTATGATCCTAAAGAGATGTATGCACGTATCATCTCTTTGCTTAGACGCTCTTCCAAATCAACCAACAGCGATATTGCTACACCCCAAAGTGATTTTGAGATCAAGGGAGACACCATCTACTTTAAAGCAGAGGCACTCACCCTCACGCCTGCTGAATTTGAAGTCCTCTCTTTATTGGTCAAGCATCAAGGTATCACGCAGTCTCGTGAGCAAATCATCAACACGGCTCACAATATGAGCATAGATTCCCAAGGCAAAAGTCTTGATGTGATTATCTCTAAAATACGTACCAAGATTGGTGACCATAAGCGCATCCAAGCCGTAAGAGGCGTTGGCTATAAGCTCGTATGATAATCACATCATTACGCAGTAAGATAAGAGTTGTTTTTTCGATTACTTTATTTTTGCTTGTGGCACTCTTTGCCTTTTCCATCAAGTATGACCATGCCATAGCTGAAGAGACCAATGTTGCGCAAGAACAAGCAATCTCGCACTATCTCTACAGCTATTATCTCAAATACGGCAAGATTGATGAAGCCTATCTTGATGCACAGAATGTCTCTCTTATCACCGATAAAGGGATGGTAGTGCAGATAGAGCGTTTTTTTAAAGAAAAAGGTGAACTCAAACGCTACGCCGTTGATACGTTTCGTCTCAAGCGGATTATCATCATCAGCAATGATCGATTTAAACTCATACTCGAAAATAAAAACAAAGCCAAGTTCCCACTCAAGCGCGCCCTTGTTTTTGCCGTTGTGTTTTTACTGATTATCTTCTTGTATTGGTGGATCATGAAAAGCTTCAACCCGCTTGCCAAACTTAAAAGCCAGATACAGACCTTCTCACAGGGCAATCTGGACATCGAATGTAAAAGTGACAAAAAAGATGAGATAGCTGAAGTTGCCAATGAGTTTGATCATGCCGTTACCATGATACGCGAGCTTTTGCATTCAAGACAACTTTTTTTACGCGCCATCATGCATGAACTCAAAACACCCATAGGTAAAGGCAGGCTTGTCAGTGAAATGCTGCAGGACGAGAAGAACAAAGAGCGTCTGCACAGCATCTTCGAAAGACTCAATCTACTGATAGACGAATTTGCCAAAATAGAGAAAATCACCTCTAAAAATTTTGATCTCACCATCAAACCTTACAAAATGAGTGATTTACTTGAAGCCAGTATCGATATGCTGATGATAGATCATCCTAAAAACCTCATCGACATACAGATCATCAAAGACTACAGCATCTCTGTTGACTTTGAGCTGTTTACACTGGTGATTAAAAATCTACTCGATAACGGCATCAAATACAGTAGTGACAAACACATCAACGTCATTTTAGAGAACAATCAACTACAGATTATCAACACAGGTGAAGCACTTAAAGAGCCTTTAGCGCACTATTTTGAACCATTTCATACATCTAAAAAAGGCTTGGGTTTGGGACTTTATATTGTGAAGAGTATTTTAGATATTCATCACATGAAAGTGGAATACAGCCGTAAAGAGACAGAAAATATCTTTACGATACGGTAATGTATTACTGTGCAGTGAGTGTATCAGAAATCGTAAAAGCAAGCTCTAGGGCTTGATTGGCATTGAGTCTTGGGTCACACTGTGTATGGTATCTGCTTGCAAGACCCTCAGCAGTGATGGGTGACGAAGTACTTCCTGTGCACTCTGTGACATCATTACCTGTCATCTCTAAGTGTATGCCTGCTGCTATGGTGCCCATCTCTTTATGGATAGCAAAAAACTGCTCTACTTCAGCGTGAATATTGTCAAAATCCCTTGTTTTGTACCCTGAAGAGCTTTTTTCTACATTGCCATGCATCGGATCACAAGACCATACGACGTTTTTTCCTTCATCTCTGACGCGTTTAAGTAGAGCAGGGAAATAGGTTCTGATTTTATCTGCACCCATACGCACGATCAGATTGAGTCTTCCCTCTTCGTTATTTGGGTTAAGTGCTTCGATGAGGGCAATCAACTCATCTTCACCCATGCTTGGCCCTACTTTACATCCAATGGGGTTTTGTATCCCTCTGAAGTATTCGATATGTGCTTCTGTAAGATCTCTGGTTCTGTCACCTATCCATAACATATGCGCAGAACAGTCATACCATTCACCCGTCTCAGAATCTTCTCTGGTTAACGCCTCTTCATAGTTCAGAAGCAAAGCTTCATGAGAGGTGTAAAGCGTTGTCTGGTGCAGTTGCGGTAAGGTGTCACTGTTGAGTCCGCAGGCTTCCATGAAGTTCATCGCGTGGTCAATCTTAGTACTAAGCTCATCATAACGTTTGCCAAGCGGATTGTCTTTGATAAAATCCAAATTCCACTGGTGTACTTTCTTCAAATCTGCCAAACCGCCTCTTGAAAAGGCACGTACGAGATTGAGCGTGGCGGCTGACTGGTTATAGGCTTTGAGCATATTTTTAGGATTGGGCACTCTTGCTTCAGCTGTAAATTCTATACTGTTGATAATATCACCGCGGTAAGAGGGCAATGATACACCATCAATCTCTTCAAAATCCGAAGAACGCGGTTTGGCAAACTGACCTGCGATACGCCCTACTTTGACAACAGGCTTACCTGTACTGTACATCAAAACCATATTCATCTGCAACATCAGTTTAAACAGGTTCTTAATGTTCTTGGCATTAAAATCAGAAAAACTTTCAGCACAGTCACCGCCTTGAAGCAAAAATGCCTCTCCTCTACCTGCTGCAGCCAACTTCTCTTTAAGCTTTCTTGCCTCGCCGGCAAAGATGAGCGGGGGGTATGTTTTTAACTCTGCTTCGACTTTTTTAAGAAGTTCCTGATCCTGATAGGTTGGTTGTTGCTTAATGGGGAAATTTCTCCAGCTACTGGGAGTCCAACTCATAGTGTATCCTTAAAAATAAATTGGCTGATTATAGCGAAAAAAGATGAAAACAAGCTATTGCACTTATTCACGGGGGTGAAAGGAAGGTGAATAACTTTTAAAAATAATTAAAATAAGTATTACTTTTTGGCTACAAAAGTGACAAAATTTGCCCACTGAAATACGGTATCGACCTGCTTAAATCCTACATCCAAACACATCTGTATATTTTCTTTGATGGTAAACGGAATCAGGATATTTTCTAAAGCTTCGCGCTTCTGGGCTATCTCGTAGCTGCTATACCCCTGCTCTTTTTTGTAGGCATAATAGATGTCTATCAACTCTTTATCAAGCTTCTTGTCTTCAAAAACCACTTTTTCCGAAAAGATAAATGTACCACTTTCTTTTAAGCCGTCATAGACTTTTTTGACAAGCTCCAAACGCTGCATCGGGCGAATAAACTGCAAGGTGTAATTTGCCACGATAATATCTTCATCTTTGTACATATAACTCAGCATATCAGCACATTCAAGCTCAATATCGGCACCGAATGCCTGACATTTCTGTACTGCTCTGTCTAGCATCGCTTGGGAGTTATCCAGTCCTTTGAGGTGCATCTTATCATCCATTTGACTGTGCAGATCCAGCAGAAACTTTGCCGTGGAAGAACCCAGATCGAGCACTTTTTTTCCCTCTTCCTGCTGGGCAAGTATCAACGAAATCACCAACTTCCTCACCTCATCATAAAAAGGCACGGAACGGCTGACCATATCATCAAACACTGAAGCCACCGCTTCATCAAACTCAAACTTTTTTTCTATCGGTTTTTCAAATACAGTATCTTTCATGCTGTCATTTTAACATAAGTTCGATGTTTTCAAACCAACCACACCCTCCCTTAAGCTACCTTACCTCTTGTTTTTTTATTACGCCATTTTTATTTTTAATTAACTATTAAACTGACATTAATTATTGATTATTGTTTGTAGAAGGTAAGCAAATGCTTTTAGGCCAGTGAGCGGCGTGCATAAATCAAAATCACAAGTACAATAAGAGTAAGTAGCCATCCAAAGATGAAAACAACCATTGAGTGTTTTGCCTTTTTCTTTTTTAGCCAGGTGCGAGGATGGATGCCTTTGAGGAAAAATACAATCTTGCTAGCCATGTTGATACATACAATATTAACAGACAACAGTAAACCGGCGGCGATGGCCAGACTAATATTTCCCTGTCCAAGCATAATTCCTATGGTTGCTGCAGGGGGAAGTAATGCGACTGCGACCATCACCCCTACAAGTATATTTGATAAACCTGTTGTCAGAGACAGTGCCGCTGCGGCACCTGATGCAAGAGCCAAAATAATGGAATCCATCCCGACTTTTGTACGTGCAGTAAGCTCCAAACTTGAAATATCTGATGGCCAAAATACGCTTATCACAAAAGATAAAATGATGGCCAAAATAATCCCTACAGTGCCACTTAATGCTGCTTTACGCATCAACTCAGAATCTCCCAAAGCGGCTCCAAGTCCAAAAGCAAGATTTGGTCCAAGCAAAGGTGCAATAACCATGGCGCCAATAACAATGGTCACATCATCTTCAATAAGACCCACAGTACCCACACAAGTTGACAACAATATAAGTATGACAAAATTTAAGTTGAGTTGGGTATTTTTCTCTATCTCTTCGTAAAGACTTTCACGTGTTGCAGTCGCAGAATCTTCTTCCTTGCGCACATGATCAGATGGCTCAGGCAATGAGGTCTCTACAGGTAAAACAACTATCACAGGAGATGGATGCGAACCATGTATGACTTGCAGATCATCAAGTACCGACTGTATGGCGTTATCAGTCACAAGCATCCGTGCCGCCTGCTTACCATCTTCACCTACTATGCCCAAACGAAAGTCCAAGATCTTATGTTTTTGTGCAATTTCTAAAATTGTGCCTGCACTTTCTGCCTTTACAATTACTTCAACATATTTCATTATTTTTTGTACTTTTCATCAAAACTATATGATCCACCTACTCACAAGTAACTAGCTACGACTGTTTCCCAAAAGCAGAATCAAGCCGCCTAATACTATCACACCTGCAGCAGCCCAAACTGGGATATTGACGGTTTCCTTCTCGTTTATCGACATCTCGACAGGTCCTACTTTAAGTTCCTCAGTATTCTTGGTGTAACTGAAACTGCTATACGTTAAACCGAGTGCACCGGCTATAATCAATATGATTCCAAAAATTTTGATTGTGTTCATTTATTTCCTTTTCATTGTTTCCATTCTATACATAAGTAACAAACTCAGAGACAGAGTCTGTGCATGCAGAGCTATTTTGATCTTTACAGTATGCGTCGACGTTGTATGAGACGAATTACGATTACCACAAGTGCAATAACCAGAAGAATATGAATAAATCCTCCCAAAGTGTATGAACTAACAAGTCCCAAAAGCCAAAGGATAATTAAGATAATTGCAATAATTTCAAGCATTTTGTTCCCTTTCTTTGATTTGACAAATCATGAAAACCATCACCACATTTGCCTTTTGTAAAATTGAATCGCTTTCAATTGATTGATAGTGGATCCAAAACGTAGCGTGTTGGGGTTAGTGGAACATCTGCTTAGATTAAGTAAGTAGAATATTTTATTATAACACACCATTGTACTTTTAAAACAATAACATCAAATATAGATGAATTTTACCCAAATCAATTCAAAACAAATGAACAATATTGATATTAACTATCAATTTAAATATATATTAAGTTTCTCTTGACTATTATTTGATAATAACTATCAAATAAGGATGTGAAATGTCGGTTTTAATTTTAGCAATCATCCCGTAAACCCTCGTCTTTTAAGACGGGGATATAAGGGGTATGTTAAAAAATATGTCAATTTGGCATATTTTTTACCACAAAAAGTAAGAGTTGCTATAATACACCATGTTTGCGTTATATGACTAAAGCGAAAACCAAACTATAGTCTGTGAACATAAAAAGTACAAAATGCGGTAGGGACTACCGTTAAAGCCTTTTAATATCCTAAGAATACTTGGGAGTTTCTAGGAAGCTCCGTCATTTATGTCGGGGTAGTTCACGCGGAGACAGGATAGACCCTCTCAAAGAGTTGCTTTATGACTTGGGTGTCCCAAACATTTTACACTGGGCTGCACGCAATCAAAAATGTGGTAGAAAACAAGACAAGCCCATTCCAGCGGGTGTGAACATCGTCGTGATGCTAACCAATTTCCTCAACCACAACTCTATGAAACACTACAGAGCTGAAGCCGAATCAAAATCAATCCCTATCATCTATACCACCAGAAGTACACAATGTCTAAGAGAGGATTTTCTCAAGGTAGTGTCAGAATTGGATGAAGAGAGCGAGATTTGTAAACAGTGCAAACATTATCTCAATTGCTACAACAGGAGCGGACAATGACAGCGAGAATACCACAACAGTCACTTAAAAAAACCATAAAACAACCCGTCCATATCTATGATTTTATGCATACAGTTCAACACAATGGACCGTTAAATCCTGCATTTATGGATAGTATAGACGTACACCAAAAAGACCGCTTTGGAAACACAGTCCTCTATTGGGCTATGTTTCATCAAAATATACAAAATGTAAAGATTTTGCTCTATTATGGATGTGCACTTGAAGTCACAGCAGACGGTAAAAATGCAGCGTTTTTCGCCATTGACACCAACAATCTTGAAATCCTTGCATATCTAGCAGAACAAGGCACAAATTTGAATGTGCATTACAAACAAGAAAGCCTCCTAGAATACGCAAAACGATTAGGCAGGAAAGAGATGAATGCCTATCTGCGCAAGAGACATTAAGCAACACTTCCTTTACCTTGTTGATGACTCCATGAGGTGCACAGATTGCAGTATCTGTTTTGTTTGACCAATGTCCTCTTGGATTTGCTTTTTCAAGCCTTCAAGAGAATCAAATTTCATATTTTGACGCACAAAATCTATAAATTGTACTATGATTGTGCCTTTAATCATAGGAATATCCTTGTCTAAAATATGTGTCTCTACAGCAAAAGAATCATCGGTAGTCACACGGTGCCCTAAAAAACTGACAGAATCAAACCATACTCCTTCTATACAAGTACGTGTTGCATACACACCTTCAAGCGGAAGCTGATAGGCTTCTGTTTTGAGATTAATCGTAGGGACAAGTTCTTTTTTGCCCAAGCCTTGTCCCCGAACAACCTCACCCTCTATGACATACGCTCTGCCAAGAAGTTTATTTGCCATGACGATATTGCCTTCTTTTAAAAACGTTTTGATAGTCCGCGAATGTACAGCAATCCCCTCGCACGTCACTTGTTCAACGATAATAATCTCCTTTACGCAAAGTGAGCGAAGCAGCTGTGCATTGCCTGCTTTGCCTTTACCAAAATGAAAATCATACCCAACTACAATACGCTCAAGCGAAGGAAAATCTGTTTGCAGCTTAGCCACAAACTCAAGAGGAGTAAGTCCTTTTATGTTGTCAAAATGGTAAAAGCAACATATCTTGTCAGTATAGAGTGAGCGTTTGTACCCGGGAGTCAGATATCCGCTGTTTCGCTCGATGATGACAGCGGCATCTACCCTGTTAAGCAGTTCCTTGTGTCCAAGATGGATACCATCAAACGATCCGATAGCAATGGATTTTATGGGATGTCCAAAAGCCATTTAGCGCTCACTCTTTACAAAATGGTACAGGTATTCCTGATTTCCCTCTTTACCCTGAATCTGCGAGAGTCTCTGATACATAAGCTTCCATCCCAGCTTTACCGCCTCAGCTTCAAACGCCTCTTTGCGTCTCGCGATGGCATCTTTATCCTGCACCACACCCTTTGCATCCCTTTTGGCCTCTCTACCCACTTCAAACTGAGGCTTATAGAGGATGATGATATCTGTCCCCTCCTTACTCAATCTGTCAATTGCATTACTGATCTGCAGTACCGAGATGAACGAGACATCACAGGTGATGAGTTCAAACGCTTCTTTACCTTCAAAGATACGAATATCCGTCTCTTCAAATAGTGAGAGTTTTGGATTGTCCCGCAAGGAGATATGCAGTTGGTCTTTACCCACATCCACGCAGCTAAGTGAAGCCACGTTACCTTCAAGCAATATTTGGGCAAACCCGCCGGTACTGGAGCCGATATCCAAAGCTCTTTTGCCCTGTATCTCGAGTCCGTAACCTGCCAAAAAATGCTCAAGTTTACGTGCGGCACGGGAGGCATAGAACTTCGCATCCTCTACCTCAACCAGCGTGTTTTCATCTATCTTCGCTGAAGGTTTGGCGACCTTGCCATCTACCTTCACCTGCCCCGCCTTTATTGCTTCATGCGCACGGTTACGGCTCTCAAAGTAACCCTCATCCATGAGGTATTTGTCTAGTCTCACACTTCTTCCTTCATCTTATCCATGATTTGTTTATATCGATATTTTACCATTTTCATCACAAGTTCTTTGGGAATGGGTTTACTTAGCGGAAACTGTACAGAGCCTTTGGCAAATTTATACTCGTGCAAATCCTCTAAAAAAGCTTCGATTGTATCAGGATGAGGGTAAAATCCGATATGATTTTTGTATCCTGCTATCAAAATCTGCTTATCCCTTTTGCCACCTTCACACAAAGCAAAGGCAGGGATACCATAGTTGATGGACTCTGCGGCATGCGGAGCAGCCTCTAAGATTGCTTCTCGTAGCGTTATTAACGCTTCTTTTACACGCTCAGGCTGGTTTGATAGGTAGGCTTCAAATACTGAAGTCATCATTTTTTTAAACTCTAACACCCCAGCTTATACTCGATGATAGAGATAATCGCACCTTGAGGGTCTTGAATCACGGCAAAATCACCAACTTTTGGAATAGGCGTAATCTCAACAATAACAGTGCCACCAAGTTCTTTGACCTTTGCAACAGTAGCTTCAATCTCTTTGACTGTAACATAGTTACCCCAATGAGGTGGGATTTTTTCATCGCCGCAATGCTTTAGATCCATCATCCCGGCTATCTCTTGTCCCTCAACCGTAACCAAAGTATAGGGCATATCTACATGGTCTGCCATTTTAAAATTCCAGCCAAAAACTTCACCATAAAAATTTTTAGCTTCGTCTACATCACTTGTCATCAATTCAAACCAACTAAACGCACCTTCTGTCTCAAATGGATTCATTGTTATTCCTTTTTGTAATTTATAGTGTTGTTGTTGCAATATCAGGAAAATTGTTTACCATCTCTTGATAGGTTTTATTTTTCTATAATTCAATCATCCCTCTCATCACTTTTTCCGAGATAGTCGCCACACCAAGCTCCTCAGCTTTAGTCAACTTACTCCCTGCTTCTTCACCGTACACCACAAAATCGGTCTTTTTTGAAACCGAACCAGACACCTTCGCCCCTAAACGTTCCAGATATGCCTTGACCTCATCACGACTCACACTCATCGTGCCTGTGATAACCACTGTCTTGCCTTTAAAGGGGTTATCACTTGCCTCTGTGATGGTTTCAACGGTTGGGTTGATAAGTTCAAAAAGTTTTAAAACCACATCACGATTGACCCTCATAAACTCAAGTAATGAATTTGCCATCTCTACGCCAAAGCCATCTATAGCTATCAGATCTTCGTAGTTGACATCGACCACACGAAGCCCAAATCTACGTGCCAATGCCTTTGCAGCGACTTCACCGATATGTTCTATCCCGATAGCGTTAAGCACTTTACTCAGTGGTGCATTTTTGGTAGCGTTGATCGCATCAAGTATGTTATTGATTTTTTTATTCTTAAAGCCCTCCATATTTTCCATATCTTCATACTTTAAAGTGTAGAGGTCTAGTATATCTTTGATTTTGCCTTCATTGACCAGCTGTTCGACTATCTTGCTGCCCAGCCCATCGATATTCATACACCCTTTTTTGGCGAAATGGGTGATAGAATTGACCACTCTGTCGGGACATTCAAGATTTTGACACTTGATCAGTGTGCCTTCATCAAGCAGTTCACTTGCACAGGTCGGGCAGATAGTGGGGCGACCAACCGGCATCTCATTGCCCTCTCTTCTGTCTTCAAGGACTTTGATGATTTTGGGTATGACATCGCCGCTTCGTATGATGATGACACTGTCACCTATACGGATATCTTTACGCTCTATCTCATCGAAGTTATGCAAAGTAGCACGGCTTATCATCGCCCCTTCTATGTTGACGGGTTCTATCTCCGCCACAGGTGTCACCACACCCGTTCTGCCTACTTGCAGGGTGATAGCATTTATTTTTGTAACTTTTTCAATGGCGGGAAATTTGTAAGCACACATCCATTTAGGATACTTCACCGTATAGCCAAGCTCCTCTGCAACATTCACATCATCGACTTTAACCACCATCCCGTCCATCATCATCTCAATGCTGTCTCTTTTGGCTATAAGTTTCTGGTAAAAATCTTCTATTTGCTCTATGTTCTCACACCGCTGTCTGTAGGGTGGAGCCAAAAACCCTTGTTCATAGACAAAATGCATCTTATCATAAAGACTGCTTTGGGACAAACTATTTTCCCCTAGACCCCAAGGGTAAAACACAAGTTTTCGTTTTGCTGTCACAGAACTGTCAAGCTGTCTGAGGCTTCCTGCTGCTGCATTTCTCGGATTGGCAAAAAGTGTTTCGCCCTCACCTAGCCTTTGTTCATTGATGCTCTCAAAATCATCTTTTTTGATCAGCACTTCACCCCGTATCTCGATCAACCCTTCATACGAGATGCTTAAAGGTACGGAACGTATCGTTTTGACATTGTCCGTCACCTCTTCACCCTCCACACCGTCACCTCTAGTGATGGCTCGAACCAACTTGCCCTCTTCATAAAGCAGATTCATACTAGCCCCATCAAACTTCGGCTCACAAAAAAACGCTACCTTGCCTGCATTTTTCTCTACCCTTGCCACCCACTCTTCAAGCTCGCCATTGGAAAATACATCTTCCATGCTCCACATTCGCTTGATGTGTGTCGCCTTGCTAAACTCATCCCGAACAATTCCACCGACTCTCAAAGTGGGAGATAAAGGCGATAGTTTATCAGGGTTTTCTTTCTCAAAGTCCAACACTTCATGGTAAAGCCTGTCATACTCCTCATCACTGGCAATGGGAGTATCCAATACATAATAAGCATGCGCCCATCTGTTTAAAAGTTCAATATTTTCTTCATAATTTTTTTGTGTCATTTTTTATACTTTACTCTTTTTTTCTCACCGTAAAATTTGGGCTGTGTATCGAGCAGATAGACATCCAAAAAGGCTTTGGTTTTTGCAAAAAACTCTCTGGTTTGCATACGATAGGCTGCGGGTGTTCCTGAGATATCCTTTGCTTGAAAACCTATGGCCTTTTGTCCTTTGGCATGGGCTAGAAACAATGCCCGCTCCAGATGAAACCGCTGTGAAATGATTATATAGTCTTTGAGGTCAAAAATCGCTTCAGCACGCATCACCGAATCAAGTGTTCTAAAACCTGCATAATCTTTGGCGATATACTGCGCCGGCACCCCTGCTTTGATCAGATCGTTATACATACGGGTAGTCTCATCATAGTATTTGGTCGCATTATCGCCTGAGACGACTATGGCTTTGATTTTACCTGCTCTCCAAAGTGCCACAGCTGCTTCGATGCGATAGGTATAAAAGTAGTTTTTTTTGCCTTTGGCAATGTATTTGGATGTGCCCAGAAGTAACGCCGCCTTTTTTACAGGTACCTCTTTGACGGTGGTGTAGATAGGTGCCCCTTCTTTGCTCACATAGACATTGATACCCAACACGACAAGTCCTGTAGACAAAACAACAAGCAACAGCCACCATAACTCACGCATACAACTACTTCATCGCATCATAAACAGCCAATGCCTGTTTATGTTCTTTGACATCATGACAACGCACAATACTCGCGCCGTTTTCGGTCGCTTTTAGATGCAATGCCAATGTGCCTGCCAGACGCTCTTCTACGGGCGTGGGGATGATTTTATCGATCATTGATTTTCTGCTCGCACCTACAAGTACTTCACAGCCAAATACTCTAAAATGTGCCAAATGTTTGATAAGTGTCAGGTTATGCTCCAGTGTTTTGCCAAACCCCAATCCTACATCGAGGATGATGTTTTCTCGAGCCAACCCCAAAGCTTCACATCTGGCAATGCGCTCCTCAAAAAACTGACTAACCTCCACTACGACATCTTCGTACTGTGGCGCAACCTGCATAGTTTGGGGTGTACCTTGCATGTGCATGATGCAAAGTTTTGCATCATATTTGACTGCAAGTTCGATGAGAGCAGTATTACCGGCACCGCTGATGTCATTGATGAACCTAAAACCGCTTTGTAGTGCATACTCTACTACCAAAGGTGTGGTACTATCGACAGAAAACACTGTATTTTCATGTAAGCTCTCAGCCTTAATCACGTCACAAATAGACTTCATTCGCACCATCTCCGCCTCTTGGCTCACTTCTGCTGCCCCAGGACGGGATGAGACTGCACCGATATCTATGATATCTGCACCGTCGTGTATCATCTGCTTGATTTGCACCACAGCATCACTGGCAACAAAACGGCTTGCTGCGTAAAAACTGTCATCATTAGCATTGATGATACCCATAATACGTGCTCGGAAGTGTGGAATATGCAGATGTTTTTTGAGCTCCATTGCAAGCGTTTTGAGACCAAAAGGCTGCGCCAACTCTTTTTTACTGAGTATCTCTATCTGTTTTCGTGTTCCCATCAAAAGACAGTCATAACTGGGCTTTTCACAGAGTATCACCCCCGAAGGCACAGCTAAGTCTGCACCGATACTCAACGCATCCTGCTTAAGTATATTGGCTGCAGGTGTTTTAAGATCTTTGATCAAAAAACAAAGCGTCTGCATCTTCTTTGCCATAATACTCACCCCGCCACTCTCAACACCCAAACTCTTGAGTACAGCTTTTTTATCCGAGATATTTCCAAGTTGATACAGATACATGCGAGACGCTCCTTGGCTCTTTTAGCGGTTTTTTCTTGCCAGCAGTTTGAGTAGCAACGTAGTGAGCACAAACGTAGGTGGAGAACCTACATCCAAAGCCATAAACGCCTGCGAAAAAAGATTCAGCGTTTTTTCATCCAAGTCAAACTGCTGTGATGCCATAGCCTCTTTTCCAATAGTTTCAACCACCAATTTCATCGCTTTGGCATCGGTACGCTTGTGTGTTTGAACAAAAGCGTATACCGTACCCAATGAGAGCCCCGATACATTTAACTCCCCTACTGCTTGGGTTTTGTGTTCTACCAACACGACGACAGGCAAACGCGAACGAATGGTATCGAGTATGGTTGCCTTATGCGGCGTGATGAGGATGAACTCTTTTTTGGGTGGAGGCTCTTCAAGCACTTTGAGCAGCTTGTTTTGAACAACAGAAGAAAAAGCATTTGCAGCAAGGATGATGACCGTGACCTCTTCGCTTGCCATGTAGGCTTTTTCAACTGCAAGCCTTGCATCATCCACAGAAAATGTCTCTTTTTCTGTCACAATCCTGTGAACATAAGACGGACAGCTTTCCTGCGACTCATCACTGGATGGTTCAGAAAGGAGACTGGGTGAGAGAATCTCGATGATACTCTCATTACTTCGCAGTGCCTCAAGTGATGCAATCGTTTTTTCAATCTCTACACTAATAATAACTTGACTGTGCAGGGTCATGATTCGAAATCTAAGTCACCAAAAAGTGCGGCAGAAAGAGTATTGTCAAAAAGTTTAAAAAGTTGTAGGAGTTTGATATCGAGCTGCTTGTCGCTACTACGAAGGGCAAAACTGTTTTGCACCTCTTCATCCATAATCCACAGAAAACTGTCATCATTACGATACGCCATTTTGGTATAGGGGTGGTCTCCTCTTCCGATATACCAGATATAATATCCATTGGGATACGAGATATCAAGCATATCTTCAACAAGTTGCAACTCCTGAGTAGATTTCATGAGATGCAAAGAGGGGAAACAGTTATGAAGCAAATAAAAAGGCAAAAGCGGCCTGTTTTTCTTGACATCATTGATGTGCGTCACGATATATTTGGCAAACCACTCATGGGCTTCATCGGTCACAATCAAAGCTGTTTTACCTTCAATGCTTTGAGAGATGGCACTTTTTGCTAAAGGGGCCCACTCGTAACGGTACTCCTCCATCCATGAAAAAGAAGAATCTTCCTCACGTATGTTCTCAAGTGTCCACTTTAGAAATTGTTTCATCGCTTTATTTGTCTAGCTCGTAAGCATCATGAAGTGCACGTATGGCTAGCTCTCCATACTGCTCGTCTATCACCATAGAGACTTTGATCTCTGAAGTCGATATCATCTGTATGTTGATGCCGTTTTTTGCCAAGGCAGAAAATGCCGTAGCTGCTACACCTGAGTGAGACTTCATCCCTACACCGACAACAGAGACTTTGCACACATGCCCGTCAACATCCATACCCTGAATATCATGATCAAAACTCTCCATAACTCTCTTGGCATTGAGATGTTCGCTTTGAGGCACGGTAAACCCAAGGTTGGTGGTACCATCAGTGCCCACGTTTTGGATTATCATATCAACATTGATATGCTCCTGTGCCAACATTGTAAAGATCTCAGCCGCGATACCCGGTCTATCTGAAACGCCTCTAAGGGTTACTCTTGCCTGATTTTTATCGAGTACTACACCCGATACCAATACCTCTTCCATATTTTCACTCTCCTCTGTTATCAATGTACCTTCGTTATCTGAAAAACTGCTTTTTGCATAGAGCTTTATGTTTAACTTTTTTGCCAACTCTACTGAACGGTTCTGCAACACTTTTGCCCCAAGTGATGAAAGCTCAAGCATTTCATCATACGAGATAGTATCGAGTTTCTTTGCTTTTGGCTCTATGCGCGGATCAGTAGTGTAGATACCATCTACATCGGAGTAAATCTCACACTGATCTGCTTTTAGTGCACCGGCTAGAGCAACCGCAGAAAGGTCAGAACCACCTCGACCAAGCGTCGTGACCGAACCGTCTTTGTTAATGCCTTGAAATCCTGCCACAATGACGATTTTACCTTCTTGAATCGCAGAAAGCATCGCAGAAGGATCAATCGACTCAATCCGTGCATACGTATGAACATCATCGGTGACGATACCCGCTTGACGTCCCGACATGGCAACCGCATCAAACCCTTTTGCCTGCAAGGCAATAGAAAGCAGTGCTGCGGTGACTCTTTCACCCGAACTCAAAAGCATATCCATCTCTTTTTTGGCTGGTGTTAGCGTAAAATGCTCTGCAAAGCTTATCAGTTTATTAGTCTCACCGCTCATGGCTGAGACCACTACCACGATATCCTGACCCGCTTCTCTTGCTTTTATCACACGATTGGCAACGTTCTCAATACGTTCCAGATCGCCAACACTTGTACCGCCATACTTATGTACAACCAACATCTCTCTAACCTTTTTTATTTAATATAACGCTTTATTGGGCAAGCCCAAAAAGCTGCGTAGTCACTGGGACTGCTTCAGCAGGAGGCTCATGCGACTAGTCGCAGCTTTTCTGTGCACCGTTTTAACTATTGAATTATAACGTTTTATGGGTAAAACCCACAAAACTACGTTGTCACTGGAACAGTTTAAATTAAACCTTCTTCTTTAAAATAGTCAATCACTCTGCGATAGACTTTTCGTTTAAAGTAGGTGACTTTTTTAAACAACTCTTCATACTCTACAAAAGCATACTCTTCAAACTCTGGGATGTCATACGCTTCCAGATTGATAGTGGCACTCTCTTTGAGGCGCACCAGAAAATACTTTTGCGTCTGTCCGTCATACGGATAAGTTTTGCCTCGCGAGTTTTTAGGAAAGTCGTACGTTATCCATTCGGGAAACTCTCCCAACACTTCTACATGATTACAACCTATCTCTTCAAGCAATTCCCGCTTCAGGGCTTCTCTGGGTGTTTCACCTTCATCGATGCCCCCTTGCGGAAACTGCCACGCATTCTTAATATCACTCCTGTGCGCAACAAAAAACTCACACTTATCTGGATATTTGGAAGAGAGTATCACAGCTGCAACATTTGGCCTATAGGTCTTTTTTGCTTGCATACTTTTACTCATTTCAATCAAACTATATATATTTTTTTCTAGTATTATTCTACCAAAAATGTGGTTATAATCATTTGAAACCATCCGAAAAAGCGAGAAAATGATTTGTTAGCCTACATCCACATCCCTTACTGCGATTCAAAATGTCACTACTGTAGTTTTAATACCTATGTGGACAAATTTGACACCCAAAGCCGCTACATGGAAGCGCTGTACAAACAGCTTGCATTTGAACTGGAACGCTTTGGCGCAACACCCCAGAGCATCGAGACATTGTTCATCGGTGGTGGCACCCCTTCGACGGTTTCACCTGAACTCTACGCACCCATTTTTACCCTTCTTGGGCCTTATTTGAAGAAAAATACAGAGATCACCACAGAAGCAAACCCAAATTCAGCCAGCAGGTCATGGCTGGCGGGTATGAAGGATCTTGGTGTAAATCGTGTCAGTTTTGGTGTGCAGAGCTTTAATGCCCAAAAACTCAAAGCTCTCAACCGCGCACATAACCCAGAGCAAGCCAAAGAAGCCATCCTCCATGCCAAAGAATTGGGGTTTGAACATCTTTCACTGGATCTGATCTACAACTATCAAGGTGATACCAAAACGTTACTCCTTCATGACATCAATGAGGCATTTACCTTGCCCATAGACCATATCTCTGCCTACGAACTCACGATAGAAGACGGTACAAAGTTTTCACACACACCGGAAGTCAGGCAGGAAGATGAAAATCTTGCTTTTTATGTCGCGCAGGAGATAGAAAAAAGGGGGTTTAAAGCGTATGAAATCTCCAATTTCGGCACTTATCAAAGCAGGCATAACCAAGGTTACTGGCAACTCAAGGACTATATCGGTGCAGGTGCAGGTGCGGTAGGATTTCTCAAAGAGAGACGCTTTTATCCTCATACTGGCATTGAAGCCTATGTGGCAGACCCTTTGTATGCGACAGAAGAACATCTAAGTCCGGATGAACTGCTCACAGAAAAGATATTTTTAGGGCTGCGAAGTACAACGGGAATTGCAAAAACGCTTCTTAACGAGTCAATGAGACAAAAGGCGGAGTATCTGTGCAAAGAGAATAAACTGCGCTGTGATACAACACATTACCACAATACCAATTTCTTTCTCAGCGATGCACTCGCGCTCTACATTTTAGGATAATTTGATAAAATACAGCAAATACTACTCAAAGGCTAACTATGTTTGGCATCGGCTTTACTGAATTACTGCTTATCGCTATCATTGCTGTTCTCTTTTTGGGTCCGGACAAGCTCCCTACGGCGCTTGTTGATATGGCGAAGTTCATCAAAAGCGTCAAAAAAACGATTGGGGAAGCAAAAAGCTCGCTTGAAGAGGAGATGAAAATAGCAGAACTCAAAGAAGAAGCACTCAGTTACAAAAAACAGCTTGATGAGGCAACCAATGAACTCAAAAATTTTAAAAATATAGACTTTGACTCTTTTGCAAATACCACCTACGAAACCGAAATCTCCACAGAGTCACCCCAAACCTATGCACAACAAAAGGAACATGGCACAGCAGAGTCAGTCGCCACACAAATCGAGCCCAAAAATGACACGGTCACTTTTAAGAAAAAAGACAAAACAAGCCCATCCAAAGGGGAAGCGTAATGTTTAGTGAACTCAGACCCCACCTTGTAGAACTACGCAAAAGACTGGGGCTTTCTGTACTTTCTGTCTTTATCGCGTTTATGATTGCATTTACCTTCCACGATGCCATACTGACATGGGTCACCGCACCGCTCAATGAAGCACTCGCTCAGGTTGCCCATCTTTCAAAAAAAGCCGCAGACGGTATGGTCACCACCCATCAGGTTGGGGGTGCATTTTTTGTAGCCCTGAAAGTGTCATTTTTTGCTGCACTTTTGGGCGCATTGCCATTTATACTTTACCAGCTTTGGCTCTTTGTCGCACCTGGTCTCTACAGCAATGAGAAAAAGATGATTCTTCCTTTTGTAGTAGGCGGAACAGTCATGTTTGTCATAGGTGTCATGTTTTCATACTATGTGGTGACACCTTTTGGATTTCAGTTTCTCATTGCTTTTGGCTCTTTTCTTTACACTCCGCTTATCAATATCGAGGACTATGTCGGATTTTTTACCAAGATGATGATGGGCTTTGGTATCGCGTTTGAGCTTCCTGTTTTTGCCTATTTTTTAGCACTGTTAGGACTCGTTACAGACAAAACATTGAAAGATTTTTTCAAGTATGCCGTAGTGATTATCTTTGTAGTTGCTGCCATACTGACACCGCCTGATGTCTTGACACAGCTTCTTATGGCGATACCACTTGTACTGTTATATGGACTTTCCATCCTCATTGTACGCATCGTCAATCCTCACAAAGAAGATGAAGATGATATCGAAGATATAAGCGACAAAGACGATTAATTTATGGATTTGCAGACAAAAAATTATGACTATATACTTCCCCCAGAGTATATAGCCACGACACCTGTTCACCCCAGGGACCATGCAAAACTTTTAGTATATGACAGAAAAACCGATACCATTACCCACACCATCTTTAAAAATCTTTTAGACTTTATCCCTGCAGAGTGTGCTGTTTTTCTCAATGATACCCGTGTAATCAAAGCACGTATTTTTGGATACAAAGAACGCACCCATCAGCAAGGCGGCGGAAAAGTAGAACTTCTTTTCAATAAGCCCCTTGATGCAGAACATTTTTTGGTGTTGATTAGAGGAAAAGTGCAGATCGGCACAGAACTGTTCTTTGATGCAAATCTTTGTGCCACTGTAAAAAATTGCAATGAAGATGGTACACGCATCGTTACTTTTTCCCAAAATGGACAAACACTCCGCTTTGAAGAGCTGGTACTTATCTTGGATGAAATAGGGCATATCCCGCTGCCACCGTATATGCAAAGAGAAGATAACAAAGAGGATGAAACAGACTATCAGACTCTCTTTGCCAAAAATGCAGGGGCAGTCGCTGCACCTACGGCATCCCTGCATTTTACACCTGAACTTTTTGCTGCACTGGGGGAAAAACACCCAACCCATACTCTCACACTTCATGTAGGGGCAGGCACTTTTAAACCCGTAGAGGCTGAAGATATCTTAGATCATCCGATGCATGCTGAGTATTTTGATATTCCACAAACATCTGCAGCCATTTTAGACAGTTCAACACCTATTTTGGCTATCGGAACAACCGTCACAAGAACGATTGAGTATTTTGTACGGACAAAAAAAATACAGGGAGAGTGTGACCTTTTTTTGAACCCTGCAAATCCCCCACAAAGGGTCACCCATCTGCTCACCAATTTTCATTTGCCAAAAAGCACCCTCATCATGCTGGTTAGCTCTTTCATAGGAAGAGAAAAAACGTTACAATTATATAAAGAGGCTATAGAAAAGCACTATCGATTTTTCTCTTATGGCGATGCGATGCTCATACTCTAAAAAGGTCGAATGATGAAAAACTTTTTATATTACATGATAGCCCTGTTTTTCACGCTTTTGCTTTTTAGCGGATGCAGTGACTCCCCAAAGCCAGTACCAAAACCTTACAGCTACCCCAATTACGATATTATCAAGCCTGACACCATCTGTAAACCCAACCGAAAAAACATTCAGGAACTTCTTTATTCTTATCTTGGTAAACCCTATGTGTGGGCAGAAGAAGGGCCTGATGCTTTTGACTGCTCCGGACTGACTTACAACATTTACGGTTCTATGGGTATGGACATTCCGCGTGTGGCAAGAGAGCAAGCCAAAATGGGGAAAAAAGTTCCTTTTGAGCAACTGCATTACGGCGATTTGATCTTTTTTGGCTCAACCAACAAAAGAAGTACACGCATCACCCACGTAGGTATCTATCTGGGTGGAGGATGGTTTGCCCATGCCAGCAGTAAAGACAGAAAAGTGACCATAAGCCATTTTGAAAAAGAACCTGTGTATGCACAACGCATGAAAGTCTGCAGACGGTATATGAGTAGAGATCAACGTGCCAAATATATGAATTGTGACGTGCCTCTTAAAAAGATGGAAACAACAAGCACTGCCCATACAACACCATGGAAAGCAGGCATGAAACTACCAAAAAAAGCGGTGCCACACTAGATGTTTGAGACGAAAAAGAGTATGATACACAAAAGTATATCCCAAAGAGAAAGTATGCCTCACCTCAACGCTATGTATGCCCTGTTGGCTTTGTTACTGATGTTTATACTCGGTGCCTGTGGACAAAAACCTCACCATCACCCCAGAAAACCCAATTATGCCATCGTAAAACCCAAGGTCAAATACACGCCAAACAAAAAAAATCTGCATAAAATGGTCAAAGAACTGCAAGGTAGCCCATATGTATGGGCAGAGGAAGGACCGAACAACTTTGACTGCTCAGGTTACACCTACTACCTCTACGGCTCTATGGGCATAGAGATACCACGCGTTGCAAGAGAGCAGGCACGATGCGGGAAAGCCATCAGCGTCAATGAATTGGTCTATGGTGATCTCATCTTTTTTGATACAGACACAAGACCCAAAGGAAACATCACGCATGTTGGGGTCTATATGGGCAATGGCTGGTTTACGCATGCCAGTACCAAAGACTATGAAGTCATTTACTCAAATCTGAACACGACTGCCTATTACAAACAAAGACTGCGTGTCTGTAGAAGAGTCCTGCCTAGCAAAGGAAAAGTGGGTAGCAAAGCGATCAAACCATGGAAAACACAGCAAAAAGTACCGACATCACTGCCGCCTATCGCTCCAATAGCAAGCTCTGTCTCACCACGGAGACCGATAATACCAAGCCGTACAGGCAATTATTTTGTGCAGATCGGTTCATTTTCGGGGGAACCCAAAAAAGCATTGCTTCTCAAGATTACAAGTGCAGGTTATCATTACAAAATTATACGATTTCCTCTGGGCGGCAGACAAATCTCCAAATTGCTCATAGGTCCTTATAAGCAAAAAGAACAGGCTCTGCAAGTATTGCCTTCTGTAAAAGAGAACATCCAACAAGATGCGTTCATCGCAGAAATCCGTTAAAAGAAATCGTTTTGGATGTCAAAAAGACTTCCAAAACAATCAGGCAGCGGTAAGATATTTTTGTATAGATTTGTTGAGTGTTTGAATTTCGAAAATATATTTTTCTTTGTAGTTTACCAATAATTCATATTTTTTATAAAGAATCTGCTGTAGGATATCGGTGATAAGCACATGCATATCTTTTGCGCCTATCGTTGCAGTCAGACCACGCATATCCACGCAAAGCATTCTTACCTGCTCGTATCGATGTTCACGCACCAATTTTTCAAAAATGGCATCACTCTGTCCATACGCTTCCATGAACTCTTTAAGCACTTCCATATAAAGCGCCTCACTGTTGTTGGCATGTTTAATACCGTCTTCAATATTGATACCTGTATAACTGATCTTTTCTGTGGGCTGGGCTTCTTTTTCTTGTACTTTCACAACAGGCGTATCTAAAAGGTAGGTTGCAAGAGCCGTGTAGAGTTTACCAACGTTCAGTGGCTTTGCCAAGAATGCATTGATACCACTATTGAACATTTTTTGTATTTCGCTGTCCAAGACCAAGGCAGTAAAGGCAACAATAGGAAGACCGTCAAACTTACTATCAAGGCGAATCATCTGTGTAGCAGTATATCCATCCATGATTGGCATGTTGATATCCATAAGTACCAGATCAAAGACTACTTTTCCACTTTTGACAATATTGACTGCTTCTTGTCCATTGTTGGCAATGCTAATATTGACGCCCGAGGGATGAAAGAGATTAATGAGTACTTTTTGATTGATGATATTGTCTTCGACAATCAAAATATTTTTGCCAGAAAAATCTTTGAAAGAGTTTTGCGTGACTCCTTTTGTCTCAACAATATGTGTTTTATGTGTCTGCGCACGTTTAGTGACCTCTTTTTTCTCTTCAGGCATATACACAGAACTCTTAATATCATACATATTGACAATCATTTCAAACACACGCTCTTGGTTAAGCGGTTTAAAAAGATAAACATCAATGACTTCATTGACAAAACTCTTTTTATCAGACTGAAGCAAAGAATTGAGAGCTATAACTTTAAGCTCTTTGCCAAGCTTTATTTTGTTAAAGTATTCAACCAACCTTACGGTAAAAAGACTCTCATGCAAGATAATAATATCATAAGGTGTAAGATTGGGAATATTTTTCATAAACTCCTCTTTGGAGAGCACTTTCACTTCATGTCTAAAATAGGCAAACATTTTTTTAATCGCCAACGCTGAATTGTAATTGCTGTCCACAATAAAAACTTTTTTCTCAATCAGAATTTTATCTGGCAATCTATACATTCTTAGATTGGTTTTTTCTGCCACATCAAAAGGCAAAGAAAGCGTATAGGTGCTTCCTCTGCCAACCGTACTCTGCACAGAGAATTCTCCGCCCATCATACCAATCAATTCATTGGCTACAAAAAGACCCAGACCTACATACACACCTGTTTTTTCATCATAATAGGGAATAAAAAGATTATTTAAGGCTTCAGCGTCCAGTCCTGCACTTATATCAACAAACTGAAATTGCAGCTCTGCTCGCGCTTCAAAGGTATCAAACATCGATATCTCTAGCTTCACCTCATCCAAACTTGGCTGGTTCATAATATGACCCAATATACTGTTCAAAATTTGTCCCAAATGAAGCGAATCTCCAACCAAACGTCTTGGTATGTTTTTATCGATATCAAAAATCAGCTCAACATGACTGCCTGAGAACTCGGAACAGATTGAACCTGCGAGTTCATTGAGTACGTTATTAATGTTGAACTCTTCATTGATGATCTCTATCTTTCTTGACTTGAGTCTTAAAAAATCAATCAAATCATTGGTAACATCCAAAAGTCTGTTTTCAACGTTAGCTAAAATTTCTCCCCCATACTTGAGCGAGGTCGTTGAATTTTCTGAATTTTTTTGTACTTTTTCTACTGCCAGTTTTGCCATATTGTGGATATTTTCACTCATATTGGTCAATAAAATATTTTGATTTTTTTCCATTTGAAGCTGTTTATCTAACATCATTTGATGCATTTCTTGCATTTTATTGGCTTGCTGTGATGAAATAAACAAAATAGCCACACCCACAGCACCTAGTGCAAACAGTGCAATCCATATCCAAAATGTTTCTACACCAGATCCCTCGCCTGCCTGCGCAAACGTCATCATACTTAAACTTGATGCGACTATACTGCCCTTATTTATGTCCATTTCTGTACCCTTGTTTATTTAGTTTTACACGCTTCTTCACTTTTTTTCATCTCTTATTCTAGCAAAGCATTTTATATTTTTACTTATTATGAGAAATAAAATTATAAAGTATTATAAATTTTTTACATTAAAACACCCAATCGAATCATTTGTGGTGTAGCATCCCACAAGCCTATTTGGCTATAATTTTGCATGAATTTAGCCAGTATAGATGTAGGACTCAAACGTATCGGTGTAGCACTCTGCCTTGATGGGAAGATTGTTATGCCCCAAAATGCCATCCTGCGAAAAAACCGCAATCAGGCTGCAAGGGATATTAATCAATTTCTCAAAGAATGGCAAATAGAAAAACTGGTTGTAGGATTGCCAAAAGATGCAGACAATTCTGAAGAGATGCAAAGACGCATTGAGCATTTTGTCATGTTGCTTAACCTGCTTATACCCGTAGTCTATCAGGATGAACAAAGTTCAAGCCTTGAGGCAAAAGAACTGACTCAAGGTCAGTTTAGACATACCAAAGATGGAAGACTTGATTCCATCGCTGCAAAGATTATTTTAGAACGCTATCTTCACACTTCTTCATAGTTTTTGCTTTAAAACATTGATGCGTCTGTTTGATGCTTCAATGCTCTGCATCTTCACTTCACCTGATTTTACAAGTGAAGCGATGGTATCTACCAGTGTTTTGACCGATACTACCTGTTGGGGATCGAGTTGATTGCCTACTAGCAAGATATCGTCCCCCGCGTTAATGGCAAGTTTAAGTGTGTTTCGCAGACCATACTTTTGAGAAATCGCTCCCATTTGCAAATCATCGGTTATCACCACTCCCTCATAGCCAAGCTCTGAACGCAACACACCCGTGATGGTTTTTTGGGAAAGACTCGCCGGGTACTCTGCATCAAAATTTCGGTTAAACACATGGGCAACCATCACGGTATCCGCATCCTTTTTTAAAAGTCTGTAGGGTTCCATTTCACTTTCTTGATACAGTTTGGTGACATCCACAAAACCCTTATGGGTATCGCCCACTGATGAGCCATGCCCTGGAAAATGTTTGATTGAGGTTAAGATATGATTGTCACGCATCGCTTTCATAAAAACACGCGCATAGCTCGCTACGGTTTTAGGGTCTTTTCCAAATGAGCGACCCAAGCCATGGATGACATGATTGCGTGCATTGATATCAAGATCCACCACAGGTGCTAGATTATAGTTAATGCCGACACTCTGTAGCTCTTTGCCCATGTGAGTGTACGTTTGGAATATCGCCTCTTTGTCCATCTTGGTAATCTGTGAAGCCTGCGGAAACTGACCATAAAAGCCATAGGTACTCTTGAGACGCTGTACCCTACCCCCTTCCTGATCGACGGCAATGAGTAACTTACCATCGCGACTACACGCTTGCAGTTCTTGTGTTAAGTGTGTTAATTGTTGTTTGGATGCGATATTTTTCGGTTTTGTTTTATCCACAGGGTTGTAGTCAAACAAAATGACGCCACCCAAATCATAACGTTTGATATCTTTACAAATCTGGCTCTCTTTAGGTGCATGGGTTCCATGAAATCCCACCATCAGCATTGGACCGATTTTCTTCTCAAGCATAGGTTCTTGTGCATATATATTTGCACACAAAATTACCATCGACACTAAAACTTTTTTCACCACACCCTATCCTTTAAAAAAACTTCACTTGTTCGCTTGTATTATAGTGTAACTCTTTTCATTTGCATACGGTTTACTTTCGAGGACTATACTTCTTTCATAAGAGCATCAGTTCATAAACCTTTTCTCCCTTAATTTTTAGGTTTATTTTACATCATTTCCCTCCTCCCTTTTTAGATTTATGATGCTCTTATAAAAATCTTCACTTTTTTAGGCTCCACTACACGTTTTATACATCTTGGGTAGTGTATAATTGAACAAATTACATACAAAGGTTTATTGATGAAAAAAATAATGACGGCTCTTGTGCTTTTTTCCTTCTTGGCTTCTGCGCAGGCAGCCCAGAGCAAAAGCCCTTTAATGCAAATGACAATGACTGACATTAATGGACTTAGCTATGATGTCACAGGTACAGAACAGGGACTTAAGATCAAAGGACTCGAAGGAAAAATCGTCTTTTTGGAATTTTTCGGTCACAAATGCCCTCCATGTTTGGCTTCCATCCCGCACCTTGTGAGCCTGCAGAACAAATACAAAGACAAACTTGCCATTGTAGCCATAGAAGTACAAGGCTTGAACACTGCCGAGGTGACAACTTTTGTGAAAGAAAAGGGGATTAACTACATCGCAGTATCTGAAGAGAAAGCGGGGGACCTTGTAGATTATATCTCCCAAAGAGCCCAATGGA
Organism: Sulfurovum sp.; assembly: GCA_011391015.1. Classification (GTDB taxonomy): domain Bacteria; phylum Campylobacterota; class Campylobacteria; order Campylobacterales; family Sulfurovaceae; genus Sulfurovum. The sequence continues at coordinate 52,773 of JAABRH010000002.1, read as the reverse complement.
ACGGAAGCATTCCGTTCCTTGTGGCACTTGACACAAAAGGTGACGTACAATTTGTTCAAGCCGGTATGCTTCCTGAGGCTTCTCTTGAAGAACTCATTTCACAACTCTCCAAACTGGATGAAAAACCAGCCCAGACAACGCTCTAAGCAAATCTCACGATACCGTTTTGTATCGTGACGATGCCTTAAAGCTCTGCCTCATAGACTCTGTCTCCAAACTGAGCCAACGTTTCATCAAAAGTAGGCGCACCCTGACAAAAGTAAAAAAAATCATCTTTTTGGACACACTCATCCACTGCAGCGCCAAACTGTGAGGCAAATGTTTCGATGTCATAGATAGGGGTCGCCTGATATGACTGAAGCAAGGCATTGGTACCCGAACTCTCACCGAGTCTATGGGGTAGAACAAATATCTTTTTCCCCATCGCCAAGGCATACTCCGCTGAGCGCATCGAACCGCTATCAAGCTCGGCTTCAGCGATGACAAGTATCTCACCCAGTGCCACTACCAACTCATTTCAAACCACTAAATTTTGTTACAAAAGAATAAAAGTATAATTAAACTACCAAACAATAAATTATACTGCCACCATTTATCAAGACAACTTTTTGAGAACCTATATTCCAACCGCTGTTTAAAGATCTAAGCACTTTTTTCTACTCCTCTAAGATACACATTCATAGGTTTGTCATAGTCAAGTGCTGAATGAAATCTTTCATGATTGTAAAGTATTTGTAGTATAGAATATGAAGACGTTAATAACAGCTAAATATAGGAGAGGACATGAAACGGACTAAAAGTATTTTTTTTATAATGGTATTATCGACATCATCTCTTTATGCAGGTCAACCTAGTTTTGACTGTTCTAAAGTAGACAAAGAAAGTTGTGAAGCGATTATCTGTAGTTCTGATACTCTTATGAGTCTTGATAGAGAACTCTCTGATGTCTACAAACAAGCTTTAATAAAAGCTCCTAAAGAAGATATGTTAAAAGCCTATCAAAGAGGCTGGATTAAAGGAAGGAATGAGTGTTGGAAAGTTGAAGATGCAAAAGCCTATATGACGGATATTTACAAAGAGCGTATCCAAGAGATCAAAAACAAGTATCACCTTGCAGATATCGAAGAACAGTCTTTGCAAAGCCCCCAACAATTTGATAAAACATTTTCACTCCAAGGCATTACCTTTCACATCGTAGCCACTAATGAAGGTTCTATCAATCAATTAACTATTACGCCTAGCGGTCTTCAGGTCGACAACCGTGTCATCAAACAAGAAATAGATGGTACTGTAACAGGTGCTGAGATAGGAGATATTAATGCAGATGGTTCTCCAGAGATCTATGTGTATGTCAACTCTTCTGGCAGTGGAGCATACGGCAATCTAGTTGCCTATAGTGCCAATAACAAAAAGTCACTTTCTGAGATATATCTTCCACCACTGGAATATGATAAGAAAAACAGTGCTGGATATATGGGACATGACGAGTTTAGCCTCATTGAAAATAGTTTTGCAAGACGTTTCCCCGTCTATAATGAAGGCGATGCAAATTGCTGTCCAAAAGGTGGTACACGTCAACTGCAATATAAACTGATTATGGGTGAAGCTTCTTGGCAATTAAAGTTAGTGAACAGCACAACATACCAAAGTAAATAAAGGGACTTCATGAGGAAAGATAATGCTCTCCTCATACAACCTAACTACTCTAGATAATACATTTGATCTAAAATAGTATTCTTTTTCTTTTTTATAAAGAATGAAAATTACAGGGGCAAAAAACGGGATAACTTTGGGACAAAAAGTTAGACACGCGGCTCAATAAAATGAAAATATGACTATGTGAATAATTTTGATTAATCTTCAGAAAGTTAAGTAAATAAGGGGATTGTTCATAATTTTGATGGCGTCAAGAGAGGGACTCAAACCCTCGACCTCCGGCTCATGAGCTAGTTAGGCAAGAGATTAAGTCCCTGTAAAACACCATCGAGACTCGACTTTTGTAAAACAATTGTGACAACTTTGGGTCTTTTTTTGTAAACTAATTGTAGTTTACGTTACAAAAATATAGTGCTAACGTTTTTGATTCTATATTAATTTTTTCTTAAATTTATATCTGGCATTCTATCTTCACTTTTCGAAAAGAAATAATAATTCGGTGACTTACACAGCACATCAAACATACAAGCCTCTTGGCCTTTTGATTGATCTGGATGGCTGATAAATATTATTTTTTTTTTATATTTAGTAATAAATAAATTTTATATATAAATTATGTTAAAATATTTTTGCTGTAAAAAGCAAAACAATATAGGAGGAAGAATAAATGGAACAAAATGGAAATACACGTAGAGCATTCTTGGGGAAAATGGTCACAACAGGAATTGTTGGAGCAACAATGCTATCAACAGCAGCATCAGCCAAAGGAAGAACAGCAACAGTAACACCTATGACGAATGCTCAAAAGGATCACTTATTCTTTATCTATCAGGAAGAAAAAGTAGCAAGAGATGTGTATATTACTCTTGGGGAAATGTACCCAAATGAAAATACATTTGCTTCTATTCAGCTTTCAGAGCAAAGACACATTGATTCTGCAAGAGGATTGTGTACAAAGTATGGCGTAAGTATTGTTGGAGTAAATGAAAGTAGTGTAGGAAACTTCGTTTTACCTGTACTTCAAGAGCTATACGACACTTGCGTTGCAGAAGGTTCAGCTTCGCTCCTTGATGCACTTAAAGTTGGTGAGCTTATTGAAGTTACAGACATTAAAGACCTAGAAGAAGCTTCTGTTGGCATGCCAAGCGATGTAGTAAATGTGTATAATAACCTCAAAGAAGGTAGCCTGAGCCACCTTGATGCATTCCGTTCTGCGATTGCAAGAGCGTAAGAATTTTAAATGTCAGAGGCTAGATTTTCTTCCTTTACGATTCTATCAGCAAGAGAAGTAGTTGGACTTTATTATCATGCACTGTATAGTGGTGATCTTGGCACGGTTAGGGAGTTAATGACGGAGAAATCCTACTTTATGACTCTTGAGACTTTTGGGCTTAGATTGTCCTTTAGAGATGCTGAGTTTAAAGAGCAACTAGGAAAAATAGAAGAAGACTCCGCTTCTCTTGTTGCAGTGGAAAGCCGACTTTCGGCTGACCTTGCAACAAGAAAACCTTCGCGACAAATCAAAATCGTATCTACTTCTTGGAACGGAGATAAGCGACAGACAGTTGATTATAGGGAAGAAGACAAGATGAAGAAACTTTATCTTTCAAAAGAAGAGAGTGGTTGGAAAATAAACTATTATGCAGGACGCAAAGTAGACTAAATTTATAGTGATTTTACTGCTCAAACTTCTCTGGATTGTTGTCTAGTTTTTTAGTGGCAGTATACCCTGCTTTTCAATCGCCTCAATCAGATTTTTATTGATAGCAGGGTAACGGATATCTACGCCATTAGTGACTACTGCTATGGTATTTCCCTCTCCGGCACCCGTATGTGCGATCGCATCTACACCCATCGCTGCACCACTGACTACACACACCCCTCGTTTGGCTAAAGCCTTTGCAAGCATGTCTGTAAACTGCCGTGTATAGGCTGAAGGTTTTCTGGTTCCGACTATGAATACTTTGGGTCTCTCCAACAAAGTCAGACTGCCCTTATAAAAGAGTGAGGAAGGATATTTTTTCATCTTCTCCAAAAAAGGAAGATACTGTATAAGCTGCTGGCTCATTCTATGCCTTATTGATTAGGATAGCATACGCAAGCACATCTTTGAAAAAATATTTCAAATTGTCATATCTTGACCTTAGTTATGTTGCCTGTAGATAGCATCAATATACACCACTTCCACTTCATCCAATAGACCTTTTATGTCCATAAGTGCGCTCATCGTTACGTCATAAGGATGCCCTATGGCGATAGCATAGCCATTTTTTTTCGCTTCTTTAATCGCTTGTTTGAGCTGTGTATGGATGGCAGATATACTTTTCTTGTTATCTAAAAATACATCTCTGGCAACATAGACATCACCAAAGGCATGCGCTATCTTCTGCACCGTTGTTTTGGCTGCTGTGCGACTATCGACAAAGACAAAACCTTCATTTCGTAATGCCTCATAGAGCCTCTTCATAGCAGGCTCATTTTTGGTAAAGACTGAGCCTGTATGGTTATTCACATACCGTGCTGCAGGAAAGAGTTTTCGAAGCTCTTTGGCTCTAGCACGCATTGTTTCCTCAGAGTCACTCACTCTTATGGTGCCCGACTGTTTATCATACGCTTTTCCTGATTCCATGGGAAGGTGTATCATGTAGTGCTTTAAGCCTTTTGCCAAAGTATGATTTGATTTTGAAAGCGCATAAGGGGGAAACAATGAGGGTGTAACCTTGATGGGCAGTGCTCTGATAGCAGCCAACTGCTTTGGGCTTGTCACATCATCGATGATTATGACCAATTTTGGTTTAGCCCCTCTATAGGCCAATCGTGTGGAATTGGCATTTGTTGATTTGGCAGATACCACTTTATTTTGTGTATCCCCAGGAGTGATTTTGACACTTGCGTTATTCTCTGACTTTGTATCTGTCTGTGTTGTACCGGCACTCTCTTTGGGTGTTTCCTGTTTTAAAGGTATAGGGTTAGAGAGATTGGCTTCTACCTTTTGTGTCATTGTCTGCAAGGGTGCTGAAACGGCGATTTTTTTTACTGAGCCACCTGAAGTACTCAGCGCAGAGTCATTTTTGCCTAAACTATACCCCAAAGCCACCAAGAAAACCATCAAACAAACACCTAAAAAAATAGTGATATGTTTCTTGAGGTTTGATGACTGGGTAGTTTTTTTACGTCTGTTGGTTTGAGAGGGTCTTTTTTGTTGTGTTGCCATATCTATCACTATAGAGTAAATTTTGGAAGATTATAGCTAAAAGTTTGAAGAATTACAGAAGAGTACCTGCCCGCATCTAAAAGATACAGACAAGCATAAAAGAAAATTAGTTTTCGTCTTGATTAACGATTTTATTTTTTGATATCCATGGCATCATGCCTCTTAGTTTCACACCTGTTTGCTCGATGAGTGATGCTCTTGCATTGGCACGCTCAGCGTTCATTCTTGGGTAACCTGATTGACCTTCAAGGATGAAATCTTTGGCAAATCTACCGTCTTGGATCTCTTTGAGGATCTCTTTCATTGCAGCTTTAGACTCCGCATTGATAACACGTTTACCTGAAACATAGTCACCATACTCCGCTGTATTTGAGATAGAGTAACGCATATCAGCGATACCGCCTTCAAACATCAAGTCAACGATGAGTTTAAGCTCATGTAAACACTCAAAGTATGCAAGTTCCGGTGCATATCCCGCTTCAGTCAAGGTCTCAAAACCTGCTTGAACCAAAGATGCTGCACCACCACAAAGTACTGCCTGCTCACCAAAAAGGTCTGTCTCAGTCTCATCTTTAAATGTCGTCTCGATAATCGCAGTTCTACCGCCGCCGATAGCTGATGCATACGAAAGCGCCAATTCTCTTGTAGTACCGCTTGGATTTTGTCCGATAGCGATAAGATCAGGAATCCCGCCGCCTCTTACAAACTCAGAACGAACCGTATGTCCCGGCGCTTTAGGTGCGATCATCGTCACGTTGATGTCTGCTCTTGGGTGGATACGTCCGTAGTGGATGTTAAAACCATGTCCAAATGCAATCGTTGCACCGTTTTTCAAGTTTGGCTCAATCTCGTTTTTGTAAATCTCTGCCTGATTTTCATCCGGAAGAAGGATCATCACCACATCTGCTTTTGCAGTCGCTTCTCCTACACTAAGTACTTCAAAGCCTTTAGCTGCTGCTTTTTTCCAAGATGAACCATCTTTTCTCAAACCAACAACAACGCTTACACCAGAGTCTCTAAGGTTTTCTGCGTGTGCGTGCCCTTGTGAACCAAAACCGATCATCGCGACTGTTTTTGATTTGATGATATTGATATCACAATCTTTGTCGTAATATACGTTTAAACTTGACATGTATTATCCTTCATGTATGAAAATTTTGGCGATTATATCCAAATAAAACTTATGTGTTTAAATCCTATCCCAAACAAAACACTTATGGTATAATAAATTTAAACCTTTTCAAAGGAGTAACGTTGATTGAATTTCTGAACGAAAGCATTTTATGGTGGCATTGGATAGTTTTTGGCATCATTTTACTGATTGTAGATATGAGCTTGGCTACATTTTTCATCTTGGGACTGGGCGCAGCGGCTGTTATAGTAGGGGCAATAGACCTTTTGATGATGACTACGTTTACGCAAGAGTTGAGTATCTGGATGGTACTTGCCATCCTTATTATTGCCGGCTGGTTTAAGTGGTTTAGACAAAAACCTCTCACCCAAAGCGGTCAATCCAACTACAGACTTGACACACTTGGCACTGTCACCCAAGCCATAGAACCGCACAGCAGAGGCAAAGTCACCTTTGATACTCCCGTACTTGGCAACACCACATGGCACGCCACTTCAAAAATAGCCATAGAAGTGAACACCCGTGTTCAAATCGTACAGATAAGCGGTCAGCTCATAGAAGTTGAACCGCTACACACCACAGCATAAAGGAACTCACATGGAAGCATTTTCTATCGTCATCATCTTATTTGTAGCCTTGCTTGTAACACTCTATAAAGGCATCAACATCGTACCTCAGGGTGAAGAGTGGGTTGTGGAGCGTTTGGGTAAGTTTTCACGCACACTCACTCCTGGACTTAACATCATCGTACCTTACATCGAATCGGTACGTCAGCGTATCACGACAAGAGACATCATCCTGGATATCCCCCAACAAGAAGTTATCACCCGAGATAATGCTGTCATTTTAACCAATGCGGTCACATTCATACGTGTCACAAGCCCTAGAGATGCACTCTACGGCATCGAAGATTTTAGACTGGCGATCCAGCAGCTGGTCATGACAACCCTGCGTTCCATTTTGGGAGCAATGACACTGGATGAAGCGCTCTCTAACCGCGACCAGATAAAAACCAGACTCAAAAGCGAGATCGTCGATGATGTGGCAGACTGGGGCGTAACGGTCAAATCAGTCGAGATACAGGACATCGCACCCAGCAAATCGATGCAAGCCTCTATGGAGAGACAAGCCGCGGCTGAGAGAGAGCGAAGAGCCATCGAAACCACTGCAGAGGGGAACAAAAATGCTGCCATCTTGGAAGCAGACGGTAAACTTGAAGCCGCCAAACGAGAAGCCCAAGCCCAAATCGCCCTTGCCAACGCCTCAGCCGAAGCCATCCGCATGATCAGTGAAAACATCAAAGACCAAGAACTTCCTGCTATGTTCCTGCTCGGAGACAGGTATATCACTTCACTGGAGCAAATCAGCAAAAGCGACAACTCCAAATTTGTCATCTACCCTGCAGATTTGCAAGGTGCTATTAAAGGGATGTTGGGGAATGTGTTTAAAAAGTAGGAGTTGCATACATTTACCTTCTGTTTGCGTGACAGTGTTATATTAAAACAAAAAGGACACACCTCATGGAACAATTTAAAACCTATGCGCTGATGATAGGTCTGACACTCATCTTTATCTGGTTTGGCGGGATGATAGGCGGGCAGAGTGGTATGCTTATCGCTTTTTTAGTGGCTGCTGGGATGAACTTTTATGCGTATTATTATAGTGATACGCAGGTGCTCAAACATTATCATGCCATTCCTGTAGAGCGTGACCATGCCACAGGACTGTATGAAATAGTAGAGAGACTTACACAGCGAGCCAATCTGCCGATGCCGGCACTCTACATCATCCCTGAAGCACAGCCCAATGCCTTTGCCACGGGTAGAGACTATGAACATGCTGCCGTTGCAGTCACCGAAGGCTTGCTAGATCTGATGAGCGAAGAGGAAGTAGAAGCAGTTATCGCGCATGAATTAAGCCACATCAAACATTACGATATGCTCATCGGTACTGTCACTGCAACCATCGCAGGTGCTATAGCGATGCTGGCCAATTTTGGTATGTTTTTTGGAGGTGACAAAGACCGTCCCAACCCTGTTGTGATGATTGCGCTGATGATTATCATGCCTTTGGCAGCGACCATCATACAGATGACCGTGAGCCGTAACCGTGAATTTATGGCAGATGAAGGCTCAGCGCATATGACAGGGCATCCTGAGTGGCTGCAAAGTGCGCTGAGTAAACTGGACAGTTACGCAAGAGGTACGGTGATGCATGATGCAGACCCCCAAACAGCGCATATGTTCATCATCAACCCTTTTTCGGGGCAAAATCTTTCCTTGCAACAGCTATTTAGTACCCACCCCAGCACTGAACAACGCATAGCCAGACTCGAAGCGCTCAAATAAAATCTGTGCTATAATGCACCTTATGAAAAATAACCTACACACTCCTCTTTGCCTGCCCATCTTCAACCCCTCTTTAGGGGGTAACTAAATGTCACCCTTTGCTATACAGCTGCTGGTTGGATGCCTTCCCAGTGACATCGAACAAGAAGATGCAAACCATTTTCAGGCGCTTCAGCACTTAGGTGCAGTAGAAGAAGTAAACGGGCTTTGGAGGCTAGGAAGTCTGTATCGTGTAGGTACACTGTACCTCGGCAAAGACGGCAAAGGCTACATCGAAGCAGAACAAAAAGAGCAGAAAGATTTGCTAATTGAACCTGATCATTTGGCAGATGCCAGACAAGGTGATACCGTCGTTGCTAAACGCATCATCGCCAAACGCGGAAGAGCAAGCGGGAAAATCATACGTGTCATCACCAAAGCCCATCTCTTTATCATCGCGTACACACACAGAGACGATCAAGGCAATTTCTCCACCAAAAATATCCGCACGGGTGAATACACCAATGCTGTGATGGAAGGTATGGATCTTAAGGCATTTAAACTTGGTACTGTCCTCAAGGTAGATATAGACAATGACAAAGTCCTGGAAGTCATGGGGACACTGGATGACCCTAAAGTAGATGAAAAAATCTCCCTTGCCCTGTATGAGCGTCAAGATGCTTTTCCGCAAGAGTGTCTCAAAGATGCGCTGGAAGTAGAATCTGAAGTGACCAAAAGCGAGCACCCGGAGCGTACCGACCTGACGCATTTGGACTTTTGTACCATCGACCCTGTGACGGCAAAAGATTTTGATGATGCCATCTATTTTGACATGGCAAGCTATACACTCTATGTTGCCATTGCCGATGTGAGTCACTATGTACCTTTTTTTACCCCTATAGATAAAGAAGCAAAAAAGCGTGGATTTACGACCTATTTGCCGCACAAGTCCTTTCCAATGCTACCGCGTGAACTCAGCGAAAATATCTGTTCACTCAAACCCAATGTGGACAGACTCGCCTTTGTATCAAAAATCGTTTTGGACCAAAATACACTCAAGCCGCTTGAGGAGACATTTTTTGAAGCCATCATCCACTCCAAGTATCGCTTTAACTATGACACCATCGATACAATCATCGACACGAACGGCAAAGAGAGCACCGGTATCGTTGCCCAAATCCTCACTTGGCTGCTTCCTTTGCAAAAAATCACCGCCAGATTGCATCATGAACGGCTCAAAAACGGGTTTGACTTTAGATCAGAGGAGACCAAACTCAGCATCGATGCGAACCATCTGCTTCTAAGCACACAGATAGAAACAGGCACACCCTCACACTCACTCATCGAAGAGTGTATGCTGCTTGCCAACCAAGCAGCCGCAAAACGGTTTACAGGTGAAGGAGATAGTATTTTTCGTATCCATGAACCACCACAGCTTGCCAAAATGGAAGCCCTGCTTACAGAGCTGGCAAGTATAGGACTTTATGTAGAAGAGTATGAGGATTCGCCTGCTCTAATACGCGCTATCCAAAAAGAAGCAGCCAAACTCAACCTTGCCTCTGAATTAGATGCTATGATCATCAAATCTTTGCGAAGAGCCTCGTACGCTGCGCACAATGTAGGACACTTTGGTCTAGGATTTAGCCACTACAGCCACTTCACCTCTCCTATCCGAAGATACTCCGACCTCATCTTACACCGTCTCATCAAAACACAACTACGCCAAGAGGAAGAAGAAGCGGGTTATCTGCTACGAAACATCGAGCCACTGTGTGCAAGAGTCTCAGATCTAGAACGCGAAGCGACCAAAGCAGAGTGGGATTTTAGAGACCGTAAATTTGCACGCTGGGCAGCCGAACACCTGGGTGACATCTATGAAGCAGAGATCATCGAAGCAGGTGAAAGTGCCAAAGCAGTCCTCAAAGGAGAGATCAAAGGTGTAACAGTAACCCTTATGGGTAAAGAGGTAATGCTGTTTGACCATATCAAAGTGAGGCTCACGGAAGCCAACATCCCTCAAGCCGTCATTTTGGCTGAATTGGTTGAGAAGCTGAGCAAAGATATCACGGAGCTTGTCTGATGTACCAAAGAGAGTTTGACCAAAAGCTCAAACAAGCACTTCCTAGCGCGGTGTTGTTGTATGGTGAAAACGACTATCTTTTTGACTTTTATCTCAACATCTACAGAGATAAAACCGATGCCAAAGAGAGTATGCTGACGCTCTATTTTGATGAGTGGAATTTTGAACAGGCAAAGGGTTTCCTCTCTCAAACTTCACTCTTTGGGGGCACCAACCTGCTTGTTGTCAAACATGATAAAAAGATACCCAAAAAAGAACTCGATGTCCTCATAGGGCTTGCCAACAAAAATCCTGATAACTACTTTTTGTACCTCTACCACGGTTCAGCCAACGATGCCAAAAGTATGCAAACGTCATTTGCCGAAAAAAATGGCGGTGTTTGGGTGCGGTTTTTTGAACCGAACCCTGCTGAGGGCATTGCAGCATTGCAGCAAAAAGCACAAAACATACGGCTAGATATAGACCACTATGCCCTGCAGCATCTCATGATGATACTCAATAACAATCTGGCATTGTGTATGAACGAATTGGACAAACTGGCGATTTTAGAGATGAAGGTCACCAGTAAAGATATAGACAGACTGGTCTATTCCACTTCTCCTTTGGCAACAGAACAGTTGCTGATTGATCTGTTTAACAAAAAACCTATCACAACAACCATCAGCAAACTGCTTGATTTGGGAGAAGATGAGGCTTCACTGCTTCGTGCTACACAGTATTTTATCAATCAGATTTTTCTTTTTCATGCCTATATCAAATTGCACGGGCATGTCGATTCTGCAGCCATACTGGGCTATAAACTGCCCAAACCCATAGAAGATCAAAAAGCACAACTGGCATTGCGTGTCAAATCTGCCTCACTGCTGAAAATCTTTGAGCATCTCTTAGAGAGTGAAATCAGTCTCAAAAAAGCCTCCTCTACACAAAAAGAAGTGTTGCTGTATGGGATATTTATCAAGTTGCAGAGTTATTTGTAGAAAGTAAAAGTTGAAGAAAGATATCTGAACCCACCCGCTATACGGTGAGTTCAGCGTGACGAAGAGGACTAGGCAAACATCTCTCTCATGACACCTTTAAACCACTCTCTCGTGGCTTTGGCTGTACCAGCAGATCTAAATTTACCATTTCCATCTTTTGGCTTAGGCACGCTCGCTACACTTCCCATAGTATTGTTTGGTCCGACGATAAATTCATGGGTTACCATAATCGCTTCTTCAGGTTTTCCGCCTACCATTGAGTAACATACGTTTGCCGCATTTGCAGGAAGTCCTGCTGCCGGGTCATTGGCTTTGCCGTTCATCTGATCGACGATTTGTCTTGCTGCTCTATGTGCGCACCAGATAGCTGCTTGTCCACTTGGTGGAATACCGTGAGTTACTGCATCCCCGATAACATAAATATTTTTATCAGTTGCAGATCTGAAACTTACACCATCCATGATTGCATAGCCCGCATCATTGGTTTTAATGCCTGCCATTTCGATAACTGGCGAGCATTTGTTGTTTGGCATAAAGTTACACACTTCATACTTTTCAGTCTTTACTACACCTTTTGTATCATCGATATTTGCATATTCTATATAGGTGATTGTTTTGGCTTTTGGGTCTATGTCGGTTACTTCAGTTGTGCCTTTGTACTCGATGATATCCGGGAAAAGATCCGCCCACGACTCTTTAAATGCTGCAGCTTTTGCAAAAGCACCGTCTTTGTTGTCTAGAACGATGACTTTTCCTTTTATACCTTCATTTTTCATATAGTTTGCCACCATAGAGGTTCGCTCATACGGTGCAGGAGGACATCTGAATTTTCCTTTTGCCGGAGGCACGATGATGATATTGCCATCATCCATACCTTCAAGTTGTCTTTTAAGGGCAATATGCTCATTGCCAGGCATCAAACCAGCCGGACAAGCCTGTGAAACCTCTGCAATTTTTTCTTTGGACCATTTTGGAAATTGCCCTGCATAATCATACGCGATACCCGGAGAAAGTACAAGAATATCATATGACATACTCCCTTCAGTAGTTGTGACCGTTTTAGCTGCTTTATCGATAGCCGTTACGGTTGCATTGACAAAGCTGTAACCATGTGTTGCTGAAGGCTGATAATAATCTCCCACAAAATTATCTAAAGCCACATTGTCAAGTCCGCCCAAAAGTGTGTTACTAAATGGACAAGCCACAAACATATTGTTTTTCTCGATTACTGTTACTTCAAGACTTTTATCAAGTTTTTTGAGTGCTTTTGCAATCGTAAGTCCACCAAACCCTCCACCTATGACGACAACTGATTTACCGTTGGTTTTTTTAACCGCTTCAGCTTTTTCGCTTGCCATTGCCACGCCTGGCATAGCTGCTGTGACTGCTGCGATTCCTGCTAGCTTGAATGTATCTCTTCTGTTCATAGCCATAATGTATCTCCTATTTAAAATATTGTTAATGTCTTTATATTACTAAAGCATATTGATTATGCCATATTTTTCTAATCTTTCCAAAACTAGAACGGGAAAATGGGGTTTAATGGTTACGTGTAACCAAATGGTACAAGGCAAAAAAAATAAGTTAATAATAAGATATGATATTGTTTATCATATCTTATAGCTTTGTGCTTACGACTGGATGATTTCTGCCGTAAAGTTTTTTAGCGGCTGTACTTTTGTCTCTGTTTTGACCAACTCTTTTGCACCGTTTCTTCCGTAAACTTCTTTGAGCTCTTTTTTGAATGCATCAAAAAAGTCCTGAAATTTGACTGGACCCAGTACACCGACTGCCCAAAGGGTATCATCTGGATCGATCTCCAAAACGATGGATGCCAACCCTTGACTTGCTGGTCCGCCTACCACTTTTCCACCCTGCTTTGGCTCAAAAGCCGAAAGGTGTGAGGTACAGACAAATACACCGCCTTTGTCATAGGCTAAAGTCTTGCCTTTTTCTCCTACGTACTGAAACATGGACATCGAAGCCTGCGGATAGGTGAGCTGATGAGGACAGATAGCGCTGTAGGCTACGATTGTTCCTTTTGCGCCCACACCACCCTTGTAGATATATTCCGTTCCATCTTCAGCTTTGAGCTTGACCTCTTTATCTGTTGGTGTCGCAAGATTAACTGCAAGAGCGGGTGTTCCCGCATATGGGTAGAAAAAGATATAATTTTCTTCTTGCGCTAATGCAGCCGCTTTCATCGGATTGCCCTGTGCATCTTTGAGTTGTACTTTTTCAAATGTCTGAAATAAGCTTCCGTCTTCTGCATACAGCTTTTGTGTAATGAGAGAAGGAGCAACCGCCACTGCCATGGCTGATGTAGCCGATAAACGTAAAAAATTTCTTCTTTGCATCTGTAATTCCCTTGTTAATGATTTTAATGTGCCCGATAAAAAATCATCCTTGTTAATGATTTTTTGTATTTATTATTAATGTCTTTAATATTCATAAAGCAAATATAATGTGTCATATTTTTTTAGTAAAAGAACAGTTATTTTGACGAATTAAATCAATTTTTTTGTTTATGTAACAAAATAACACAGAATAAAATTACAATATAAGAAAAAACGTCATCAATACCCTAATAACCAAAATAGCCCGTATTTTAGAGTAAATAATGTCTATAGATACACTAGGCTTTATGTTGCGTGTAACAATATACTACATACTGTAGACCTCTTTATTTTGTTCGTCATACGCACCATAGACTACATGCTTTACTCTGGACCTTGAGGATGGGTTGTGTTAGATTGTGTTAAGCACTTTTTAGGTATAATATCGCTTCCAAAATTCTTGCTCATTTTTGGACAATGCCTGATGCATTGCAGATATGGGCTACTAAACCAAAAGGAGATAACATGACTTGTTATGAAACATTGTTTGTAGTTAAACCTACACTGACAGAAGAAGAGATTGCAGCACAGATTACGAAAGTAAAAGATGTACTTGCAAAAGAAGGTGCCGAACTTGTCGGTACGCACGATATGGGTATGAGAAAACTAGCGTATACAGTTGATAAACATGCAAGAGGGTACTACACGGTTCTATTTTATAAAGCTGCCGGTGCGACTATCGAAGAGCTTGAGAGAAACATTAAGAACAATGAAGATATCATTAAATTCTTAACTGTAAAATACAGCAAAAACAAAGAGATTGCTCAATTTGACAAACTTGTTGCCAATGCAAACAAAAAAGTTGCACCTGAAGCAAAAGCAGCTGAAGTTACCGAAGTACCAGACGTTACAGAAGCACCAGAAGCATAATCAACCATAGATTAGGAGCAACCTTATGTACAACAAGATTATTTTAGCCGGAAACCTTACAAGAGACATTGAGATTAAATACACACCGGGTGGGAGTGCGATAGGCAATACTGCCATAGCTACATCACGAAAATTTAAAGCTCAAGATGGCACGCAAAAAGAAGAAATTCTTTTTATTGACATCACTTTTTTTGGTAGAACCGCTGAGATAGCAAACCAGTATTTACGTAAAGGTAGCAAGGTTTTAGTAGATGGACGATTGAAGCTGGATCAGTGGACAGCGCAGGACGGCAGCAAAAGAAGCAAACACTCAGTCACTGTGGAAAACCTTCAGATGCTAGGAAGCAAAGACGAAGCAGCGCCTATGGGTGGCAATGGATATGGACAACAGAATGAATCTGAGTATGAAGTCCCTTCCACTGACCACTATAGTCAGCCTGCACCTTCAGCACCCAGAACTGCACCACAAGCTACGTCAAACATCCCAGAAATAGACATCAATGAAGATGAAATACCGTTTTAGGAGAACACCATGGCAGAAAGAAGAAAATTTAAAAAAAGATTTTGCAAATATTGCGAATTGAAAATAGACATCATAGACTACAAAGATTTGGGCGTACTCAAATACTCACTCAGTGAGAGATTTAAAATCATGCCAAGAAGATTGACCGGCAACTGTAAAAGACACCAAGAGCTTGTAACGATTGCTATCAAAAGAGCAAGACAAACGGCTTTGATTCCATACATCGTAGACAGAAAGAATGTCGTTGAAAACCCATTCGAAAACGTAAGATAAGTTCAGCTCATCTTACCCTTCTTCTCTTCCTCTTTCATGGGGAAGATTTTCTATTTTAATCTATCTTTATATCACCTTTATTTTCTTGCATTACACTTCTTACATACCCCTTTGATGACCATCGTATCGATTTTGTATCCATCAAGTTTGATTGGTGGGAGTTCTTTGAGGCATTCGATACTGTTGCATACAGTGCAGATGATATGGGCATGAGGGGTATGGGCTAGTTCATAGTACTTTTTTTTATCGTTTGATTCAAAACTGTTGACGATGAGTTCGCTTTCAAATTTAGCTACATTTCTGTAAAAGGTCGCTTTATCCATATGTAGTCTGTCTTTGACATCTTCAAACGAAACAGGCTTATTCTCTTGGCTGAGTATCTCCAACAACTCTTTTCGTGCATGGGTGCGCTTGAGGTTTTTTTCTTCTATAATCTGTTCGATGTCCATACGTGTATCCTGCCCTTTACTCTTGCATTTTTCTAAAAACAAAAAAAGTTTTATCTGCGGATTCAAAGCCATACAAAAAAACATCCTCAGACTCTATCAGTTCCAAACCACTCAAAGCGATGAGCTCTTGGGGGGCATGATAATATTGCCTTATGGTCTCCTGTGACTTTTCAAACAGTGTCTCTTTTTGTTCAAAGAGTGTAAACTCGGAGATATACTCACCTTGATCAAAATCGCTGTCTATAGTCAAAAACCGATCTGTGTCATCAACAATAAACGAGCCAACTGCAACATTTTCAAAACCATAAAGCGTATTGGTATCGCACAAAAAGTATCCGCCTGCATTGAGGTGTGTGTTGATGCAGGCTAAAAAGTCTTTAAGTTGTGTTTTGTCCAAATAGTTGAGCATATCGAACACTGCCGTGATGACATCGTAACTTCCGTCCACCTCACACATACCCATACACTGTGCTTCAAAGCCCTGTTCGCGTGTTTTGGCTACCATCAAGGGGCTAAGGTCGATACCTTTGGCCGATGGTATCTCTAACGCACCCTGCATCTGCCGTAAAAAATCTCCCGAACCGCATCCCACATCTAAAAGTGTCTCAAACTCTAGAGTCTGTAAAAAGAGAAGGTAATGTGCATAAAGCGTCGGAGCAGCATCTTTGATGCCCAGCAGGTCTTCTACTTTGGCATAGAGATCAAGCGCAGGCGAGAGTGAATCAGCCACGGTTCTCTACGATGGCGCGGATTTTTTCATACAAAAACAAAATCTCTTCTTTTTTGGCATAAAAACTGTTTTTATTGGAGATGAGATGTGCTGAGGAATCCATGATATTTTCAGCCACTTTCAATCCGTTCTCGCGCATCGTAGAACCAGTCTCCACGATATCCACGATAGCATCAGCCAAGCCCACAAGCGGAGCAAGCTCAATGGAACCATAGAGTTTGACTACTTCCACCCCAACAGCTTTTTGGGCAAAATAATTTTTGGTAATATTGACCATTTTAGTTGCCACTTTGATATGCGGGCGTGACCAGTCGAGTTCCTCTTCATTTTTGATACCTATGGCTACTTTGCATTTACCCAGCTGCATATCAAGAAGCTGGATGATGTCCAGCTCTTTCTCGGTAATCACATCCAAACCCACGACACCCAGATCGGCTGCGCCATGTTCCACATAGGTGGGAACATCCTGATTACGCACATTGAGAAAGCGAAAACCGCCTTTGTCCAGTATCAGTTCTCTGCCTTCAAACTTGAACTCTCCGCCAAAGATTTCGGCAAAAATCTCTAGTGTCTCTTCTGCTATTCTTCCTTTTGGAAGTGCTATGGTTAACATATCTGTATTTCCTTCATCGCTTTTTGCATCCCGTAAAATACCAATGCTTCATCATACATGGCATCTTGAAAAAAATGGGACAGTAGTTTTCCATCTCCACCGGTGATATAAAGTTTTTTACCCTCACGATACCTATCGATGAGTGTTTTTATGGGCGCGATTATACCATAGCTTATCCCATCTTTGGTTGTCGTTGGCAGGTGCTCTAAAGAGACATTTGCATTGAACTCCGCTGTAAGCACCGGAGAGATTTGCGCATACGCTTGAAGCATCGCCCGAATCCCCGGGACGATAAACCCTCCTCTGTACTTCCCCTCATGCATCACATCCACCGTAATGGCTGAACCTGCATCCACAAAAACACCTTCTTCATGGCTTAGACACAAAGCTTTTCTGTCAACCCCCATCGTCTCATACGCACCGTGGAGCTGTATCTCTTTGGAGATATTTTTCCATAACGCAATAGACTCTATGGAGTGATTTAGCGCGTGCTTGACACTGATATAAGAGAGTGCAGTTTTACTGTATTTTTCTATGGCATCTTCATGAGAAAGATGCTCAACAAGAGTACCATTATAGATATGAAAATGTGTATTGCCAATATCGGCAAGCAAAGGTTTAGTCTTCATGCCACACTTTCCAACCCTGATCCTGAAGCAGTTTTTTGGCTTGAGAGCACAAAGGTGCTTTGATGATGATATATTTTTTTGTCACCTTGGCATCGATGTAGGCTTCCACTTTTTCATGCAGCAGCATCAGTTCAGCGGCTTCTTTTTGAAGTACCCTGCTCTTTTTCTCCACCTGGATCACTAAAGCATAATAGCTTTTGAGATCCACTCCCACATAAAGCGATACTTTTTTACGCGAACCCAGTTCTTTTGGCAATATCTCTCGTAAAGATTTGAACACAATGGTGTGTGCTGCAAGCGTCTCAACCACACGCTTCATGATACACCCCTGAGTGGATGGTAGGTATGCATCGTATCTGCAAGATTTTGCTTTTGAATGTGGGTATAAATCTGTGTAGTCTCAAGTGAACTGTGCCCGAGTAACTCTTGAACGACACGCAAATCTGCACCGCCTATAATCAAAGAAGAGGCAAAAGAATGTCTTAAAACATGCGGTGAGACACCCAAATACTTCATCACAATCTTATATGCTGAAATACGGCTCAGTACCTCACCTTTATAATTGAGCCAGAGTGAACGGTTCGACATACCTTGTGCGTTCAGATACCCTTCAAGCGCTTCAAGTGCAATGGGTGCAAGCGGAACCACACGCTCTTTTTCCCCTTTGGCAAAACGAATTTTTAGCCACCCATCCACAATGTCTCTTCGCTCTACACTCAGGGCTTCAGAGATGCGACACCCGCTTGCATACAAAAAAAGTATCAGCGCATAATCACGCAATCCCATGACCTTACTTCGGTCAATCTGATTTAAACGGTACAGTATCTCAGCACTGTCCATGTATTTGGGTAAATTACGGGGTACTTTTGCCATAGGGATCTTGATCTTTCCGTGGGCAAACTCTTTTTTATGGCAAAAATGAAAAAACGCATTAATAGAAGAGAGTTTTCGGTTGAGTGTTCGTTTGTTCTCAAAAGTAGCTAAAAAAGAGAGTACATCAGTAGTGTCTAAAGCGGTCAGTACTTTCTGGGTATGCGTTTCAAGCTGAACAAGGTCACTAAGATAAGAAGAGACCGTATGTCCATCCAGTGCTTTGGTTACACTGAGGTACTCTTCAAACGCAAGAAACAGACTATTCATAGCCTAGTTTTGACAACTCGATGACATCACCATCTTTGTAGAGTTTTGTACCTGAAATAAATGCAGGCTCTTCAACCTTGCCGACATCATAAATCTTAGATTTGCTGAGTGCACTGTTCATAACAATGAGTGAACCTTGCTGTTCAAGCGCATACACCCTGCCGTTAAACGCTGCAACAGCAGAGTAGTGTGCAAATTTGAACTTCTGTGTAACCAGTGGTTTAAGATGACTATCCAAAGCAAATACTTCTCCCTCTTTGGTAAAGAGATAAATTCTGTCGTTATCGACTGTTACTTCGGAGATATTTGCACTGTACTCTTGTCTGCCCGTATCCCCTAAGGTAATGAGTCTTTTAGAAGTTGCGGCTATCATCGTGTTGCCCATACGGGAGAGATAGATCACGTTATTGAAAATCGGTTCATTGCTGATATACACGACTTTTGCATTTTGTGTATCGGCGGTATCGACTATGATGAGTTTACCGTCAAGCATCGGCATCACGATAAGATTGTCTATAAAAATAGGACTAGCTGCTCTGGTGTCGATGGCAAACGTTTTTTCAGAACGGCTCTCCATCACTTTTGATTTGTCTGCCATTTTATAGATACCAAAACTGTTGTTATCGAGGATATACGCTATAACGCCTCCTCTGATACTTGCAGAGACGACAGGTATGCGTGAGGACAAAGAGGTCTCCTGCACCGTTTGTTTGGTTTTTTTATCGATAATCTTAAGAACACCTTCTGCGTTAGCTGCTAATACATAGGTCTCATTTTCATTGATAAATCTGAAACCTTCACCCAAAGCAAGGGTGCTGATACCGCCTCTGCCGATATAACGGCTGCCTTCAAGCGTCCCCCCATCACGACTGATATCTACCATCTTTCCGCCATACGAAGCAGAAGCACTGGAGGCTGAGAATGTCTGTTCCGGTTCAAAGTACTGTTTACTGGTACATCCGGAAAAAACGATAGCAAGTGTTAGAAATACGATACCCATTAAACCCTTCATTAGTCTGCCTTTATCATGGAGTGTTTTAAAAATCCTGAAACAACCGCAAGAGGTGAACGTTCATCGATAAGATCAAGTTTTGCTTTTGCTTGTTTCACATCGCCTGCACCAATTGCCAAATAGGCTTCTACAAAAAGTGCCAGTTCATGGTACAGTTTGGAATCGACCGGTTTTTTAACAAGTATCCCTGCTGTGTAGCTGCTTGCATCTGCAATGATGACATTGGTACTGGAACTTAGCGCTTCCAAGGCTTTTGCATCTTGTTTTGCCGCACCCTGTGCATAGCTGTAGAGTTCAAAAAGTCCAAGATTGTTCTCTTTGAGTGTCTCTAGTGCTTTGGCGTCACCACTGTTTTTCTGCAGTGCCAAAAATGCTTCATTTGCCTTAACAAGCTTGGCTTCATGCATCGCATCCATCGCTCCGCGAACACCAAAAAACAAAACAATGCCTGCAACAACTGCCCATAGTTTCGACTTGTGTTTTGCATAGAGTGACTCAAGCTTAAAAGCACTCTCAAGTACTTTTTCATCTCCACTCAACTCTGTTTTTACAAATCTTACCTCATCCTTAATGCCCACTTGGTTCTCCTGCAACATTTTAATGCTACTATTATACCTTTTGGAGTTAAAAGAGGGGTTAGAGTTCCACAACCGTTATCCCTAAGTTTCCGGGCATTTTATAAAATTTTGCTATTTTGGGATGCTTTTTAAGATACTCACCTACCAGTTTGGACAATACCCCTCCACCCGTTCCATGGATAATCTGTACCTCATGCAAGCCGTTGACCAACGCATCTGAAAGAAATTTATCGATTGTATCGAGGGCTTCATCGGCATACATGCCAAGCAGTTTAATAGACACAGCAGCCCCTGTTTTCTCAACCGTCACCTTACTCTCTTTTGGTTTACTTTGGCTGCTTTGCAAAGGTACATCCCCTCTTCTTTTAAGCTGTGACAGAGGGACTCTCATCTTTAAACCATCCACCGTGATTGTTGCGTCACTACCGTGCAGAGTGAGAAGTTCTGCTTTATGGGAACGGTATTTGACCTTATCACCTTCTTTGAGCGGTATGAGTTCTGAGGGTTTGACCTCTTTTTGTTTAAAATCTTTGTGCTGATGTGCAACATTGAGCAAACGTCTTCCCTCTGTGGATTCTTGGACTTTGAGTGCTTCTCTTGCTTTTTTTATCGCCGCATTGTAACGGTTTTCAAGTGTCGCCAGTGCTTTTCTGTGGCTCTCTTGCAGTCTGAACTCCTCTGCTTTGAGCTTCTCTTTGCTGCGTTCAACGGAGTGTACCTCTTCATCGATCTTTGCTATCTTGAGCCGCAACTCACGCTCAAGTGAAGTCGATTTTTCGATCAACTCATTGAGATTTTCCTTGTCCTCTCCGTAAACCTCTTTTGCTTTGGCAACAATAGAAGCAGGAATCCCGTAGCGCTGTGCCGTCTCAAAGGCATAACTCTTACCGATACTGCCCTGTAAAAAGGTATAGGTAGGTGTCCGACGCTCTTCATCATACAGTGCAGCGATAAGCTCTACATCCTCATCGGCTGCCATCAGCGCAGCCAGCCGCTTATGGTGTGTCGTCACGACAAATGAGATGCCTTTGTGCGCCAAAGCTTCAAGCATGACCCTGAACAACGAAGCCGCTTCATCTGAGTCTGTACCCAGTTCTATCTCATCGACTCCCACAATGGCGTCTTCTTTGGTAAAAAGTGTTGCAAACTCCTGCATACGTCCTGCAAAGGTAGAGATGTCATTTTTAACCGATTGCGGGTCATCGATGACGGCTTCTATGTGCCTGTAGTGTCCCACCTCTGTTCTGGCTGCATCACAGCGGAAGGGAAGCAGGTATTTACTCAGATACACCGCACTCAGCATAGACTTGAGCAGCATCGTTTTTCCCCCTGCATTCACACCCGTTACCAACATGATGCGTTTAGAAAAGTTGATGCTGATAGGTACAGGATTTTCTATGGCAGGGTGTGCAAAATCGTGCAGTCTGATGCCTTTTTTCTTGCTAGGGAGTACAAACTCATACTCTCTTACTCTTGCAAAACTCACGCGCGCTTGATAGTGATCAAACCGGTCATACTCTTTGTTGATAAATACCAAAAAACGCTCCCATGTAAAAAACACAGCAGAAAACCGTTTGCAATACTTGTAGATTATCTCTTCTTTATTTGAAAGTAACGCAGATTCTTTTTCTTTTAGATGGGTGATACTTTGGGGGATGATATAAAAAAATCCTGCCGTACTGCGTGCCACAACACTCGCTTTAATGACGTGGTTGAAGCCGCCGCGTACCAGCAAAGTCTCTTCTCCACCATTAAAATGCACCTGTGTATCGACAAGATAGGGTTGGAGTTTTGAAGAGTGGGCGAGCTTGTAGAGTGTCTCTTTAATCTCACTTTTGTTCTGTTTGATGGCACGCTCAAGGCTGTAAAGTTCAGGGTCACGCTCAGCATTGAGTTCGCCTTCCTGTGTAAAATATGCCATCACTTCGCGTATCTCGTCGGGTATCTCGATGGCATGTATCCATGCATGAATCGGTTCGGGGAAATGCTGTGCATGTAAGGTATTGAAGTAGGAAATCATCTTGACAAACGCATAAATCTCATCCAGACCCAACACTGCCTGTAGATGTATACGTGCAAGCTCCTTGTCTAATACTGGAACATTTGGGGGAGGAGGAAACTGTACCGAGGAGAGTGCCTGTATGTAGCGGTAATGCTGGTTGATATCGCCTTGCATAGCTACAGACTTATCCCTTGCAAGGAAGTGTTTAAACTGTCCGATATAACCATCTAAATCCAGTTTTTGGACGATGGATGTCTCGCTCTTTCCTTGTGAGCGCATCGCCTAGTGTTCTCCGCGTATCTGATAAGTGATATCACCTGCACCAAATGCAACAATCAGTCCATCGCCATACTCTTGCATCACGTATCCCTCTTTAAGTATCTTTACCACCCCGTCTTTTTTTGTCACGGCATCTGCCATATGCAGTTTGTACCTGCTAAATGCCCCTTTGAGGTCGATGTCAACTTCAAGTTCACCTGCTGACCAGATCGGTAAAATCACCAGTTCATCCACTCCCTCAAAACACTCCACAAAGCCATGCAAGTTATCGAGGGTTCGGCTGTACTTATGGGGTTGCCAGATGACATGAAGCGTGCTAAAACCCCGTAATTGTTTATAGACCTGCAGCGAGGAAATGGTGGCTCTTATCTCCGTGGGATGATGTCCATAATCATCGATTACCACACACGATTCTTTATCCTGGATGATGTCAAAACGTTTTTTGATACCTTTATAGTGAAGCAGATTGCTGCGTATCGCTTCTAACGGTTCACCCAATGCCAAGGCACCCAAGATTGCCAACGCAGCATCCAGTGCGATATGATTACCCAAACCAAGCACTTCAAAGAGACCCAAATCCAAAAGTTCAAACTGCGTGTGCGGCTTGCCGTCTACGAGAGTAAAATGGATATTTTTAATATCTTTAGAGGGGTAAAGCTTCACGCTATCCATCTCCAAAGAGCTCAAAAACGTATCTTCTGCATTGATGATGCGTATCTTGGCTAAAGACAAAAAGTTTTTATAGGCGTTGTAAAACCGTTCTTCATCGTAGCCATAATACTCCATATGTTCAGGTTCTACATTGGTGACGATAGCAAGATAGGGGTTGGAGTTTAAAAAACTTTCATCACTCTCATCGGCTTCAAATACGACTTTGTTGTTCGCATAACTCCGTACGTTGGAGCCAAACTCTTTGGAGATAGCCCCTATGAGTGCGTTGGAAGCGGGTACGATGGAAGCAAGCATCGCTGAAGTGGTACTCTTTCCGTGTGCACCACCTACAGCATAGACCTCCTTTTCACCCAAAATGCTTTTGAGTGCCTCTTTGCGCGAAAGCAGTTCAATGCCCAATGCTTTTGCTCTTTGGTACTCAGGGTTAGTGGGACGAACAGCCGCCGAGTAGATGACCCTGTCAACCCCCTCTACGGCATCTTCATGGTGCGGTATGGTAATCTTGGCATCAAAGTTGGTTGCCAAATCGTTGGTGATTTCACTTTGTTTGATGTCTGAACCGGAGATTTTATGTCCGTCATTGGCTAAAAACTTTGCCAACGCAGAAAGCCCGATACCGCCGATGCCGATAAAGTGTATTTTGAGTTTTTTCATCTTATTTACTCTCATCTAAACTGCGTAACTCTTTGTGTGCCACTTCAACCTGCTTGGCATACTTTTGTAGCAAAATTTCTGTAGGCTCTGTAAAGGTTTGGATAAAAAATGCCAGCGGATCATGCGCATCTACCTCTTCCACATCTACAAGATTTTCGATAAAATCTTCAAAATCATGCCCTGCCATCACAGCTGTAGCATGCACCATCATTGCGTCTTTCAATCCCTTGTGTTCCATCGTGTAGTATAGGACAAGAAAAATCTCTTTGGCACCTTTTTTATCATTTTCGCTGTAGCGTTGGATACCATGCTCATAGATGGCTCTTGCCGTTGCTCTGTCTTCGTCATTGTTCATATCAAACAAGACCGACGTGGTCAGTTTTTCTGCCAGCCTGTCAAAAGCGGTATTGACGATAAAGGTAAAGATCTCATTGATCTCCTCTTCGGGTGCTTCGATGATGAGTTGCGCATCCAAGAGTTGATACCCTTTGGCAATACTCTCTTCATTTTTACATTCGCGCTCCAGTCGTGCGATATTGGCTAAAAATTCGGGGTCTTTTTTGAGTTCTTCAACATGGATTTCAGGGTCTATTTTCATTTTTTCTCCAAACAGTGTTTTATGCGTGTAAGTGCTTCAGTGGTTTTATCGGCTTCGTACACCAGCGCCAACCTGACATAGTTTTGACCTTCGCCCTCTCGTCCCAAGAAAGAACCCGGTATGACTTTGAGATTATACTCTTTGTAAAGCTTCAGCGTAAAGGCAATCTCATCTTCAACTTTGAGCCAGATGTAAAATGTCGCTTCAGGCATCTCTACACCCAAAATTGCTTTGGCGATACGAAAGTTCTCTTTGTACTTTTCTCTAAACGTATCCACATGCTCTTGGTCTGCCCATGCCGCAGCCGCAGCATACTGCAAAGGAAGCGGTGACGCACAGCCCACATAGGTTCTGTATACCATATAGGCTTTAAGCATCTGGGCATCCCCTGCAATGAATCCTGAACGCAATCCCGGTGCGGAGGAACGCTTGGAGACAGAGTTGAGAACCAAAATATTTTTAAACGACGTATTGCCGACTTCTATACTGGCATTAAGCAAAGAAGGTAATGGCTCATTGAGATACAAATCAATGTAACACTCATCATTCATCAAGACAAAATCATGTTTTAATGCCAACCTCACCCATTCTTTTAAAGACTCCATCTGCATCACCGAAGAAGTCGGATTATTGGGAGAGTTGAGGATGACAAAGTCTGCCCTGTTTAATGCTGCTTCATCTATTTGAGGCTGAAAGTCATTGCCGGCATCCAAATTGAGATAGATCACTTCTGCCCTGCATGCCTTTGCTGCACCTTCGTAGATCTGATAAAAAGGATTGGGATAGACCATTACGGGGTCTTTGATTTCATGGAGTAAAAATTGAGGGAAGTTAAACAACACTTCTCTTGTGCCAAAAGTAGGGATAATCTGCGTATCTTCAATCTTTATCGCAAAACGGGTCTGAAGATAACACAACATCGCCTCTCTTAAAACACTTTCACCTGCTGTTTTGGGGTACTTATTAAGCAGTGGACTGTGTGCATTGAGTGCACCCAAGATAAATGTCGGTGTATCAAACTGTGGCTCACCGATGGTGAGGCTCAACTCTTCATAAGCACTGTTTGGGGTCACACCCTCCAGTAAAGCAGCCAGCTTCTCAAAGGGATAGGTTTCGAAGTTCATAAAGTGCATAACAACCCTGATTTTTTAAACTGATTATAGCCAACTTGGCGTTAAAGCTTTCAAACTCGCGCTTAAAACTTGAGGATAAAAGCTTGTTTACTGACGTGCTGACGTATTTTCTGCAAAGCGCTTCTTGCCGGACTCTCAGCGGCATAAGGACCTACCAACACTTTATATTTGCCGGCATGCTGCAATACTTTATAACTCAGTCCCAAACGCTCAATACGCATCAGATACTCCTTCTGGGGAACTTTCTCAAAAGAGCCTGCCTGCACAAAATAACGGGTCTCATGCTGGCTTGAGACTTCTTGAGCTGCTGGAGAGGATGCATTGGTCTGTGTTTCAGCTAAAGGTGCATCGACAGCTTTTTGAACCCTTTTTTGACCTGCTTTTGGTTTAGTTCCCAATCTACCGCCACTGTAGCCAGCCAGCCATTTGATGATGTCATTTTGAAGCTGTGCACCCCGCCATGTACCGTTTCGTGTCTCCACCAGTATGACGACCGTATAAAGCTGACCCGACCTGCTCTGCACATAGCCTGCGATATTTTTTACCCCATTCACCGTACCTGTTTTCATCCACGCTTTGCCCCGTACAATGCTGCCTGCAAAACGTCTTTTTATCGTACCGTCCACGCCTGCTATGGAAAGTGTTTTCATCCAGCGTTTGCCGTAACGTGTATGGGCATCATCCAACATATCTCCAAGCTCTTTGGCTGTAATGCGTGCAATACGTGAGAGTCCGCTTCCGTTATCTATCTTGATATTTCCCTCAATCGCGCCACTTTTCTTCAAAATCTCCACTACAGCATTTCTGCCTTTATTGAGTCTTGCAGGTGCACCGTACATTTGTGCCCCCAGATAGAGCATTAAATGTCTTGCGTATAGATTGTTACTCTTTTTAGCCGTGGTTGAGATGATGGATTCCAAAGGGTCTGAGTAGTGTGTAAAAAGCATGGTCGCATTTTGAGGAACAGTGCGCAAACGCATCTTGCCATTGACCTGTACCCCATTTTTTTGCAGCCTCTCTTTAAGCGCATAGTAAAAAGAGAGATACGGCTTAGTGATCACCTGACAGATATTGCTCGTACCACAGCGGTTTGAGATAGGCCCATAGAATGAAACGACCGGTGTATTGGTACTTTTGTCAACTTTCACTGCCGGCCATGCGTATCTTCCCGAACAAGGCTGATTGACAGGCTTGAGCCGATTGATGACTTTATAGCTTCCATCGATTGTTTTTTGGCTAACCTGATTTTTTCTAGGCGTTACACAGACCGTACTGATTCGTTCATTGAACATCATACCATCGGGCATCGCGTTGTAGGGGCTATAGGTATTTTTATCAAAGCCTGAGTTGTCTTTGCTTCCCACATCAAAGTAGCTTCTGTCGATGACGATATTGCCCTTTATTTTTCGAATACCCTGCTCTTTAATGCGCTTGACTATACTGCCTAAATCATGATCCCTAAGAGTAGGATCACCAAACCCTTTGATGACCAAATCACCCTCAAGTACACCGTTTCGCAGAGCTCCGCTTCTGTAAAACTGTGTAGGAAACCGATAGTCAAAACCCAATTTCAACACCGATGCATACGTCGTCATCACCTTGATAACTGAAGCAGGTATGCGTGACTGGCTCTCACGATGGGTGGCTACGATGTTACCGTTGCTACCTGTTTCTTTGATGTAAATACTCACATCTTTATTGTTAAGTCCTGATTTTCTAAGCTGGGCTTCAATGCCTGCAGGCATCGCCAACAGCCAAGCTGACAACACCACATATAGTACAACAATCCCTCTCACTCTCTATCCTTATACGCGTTAAATATTCTGTACATCGCCTCTTGCAATACCTTGCGGGAGGTGCCTAGGTTTAAACGCATAAACCCTTTCCCTGCCTTTCCAAAACTCTCTCCGTCATTGAGTCCTACTTTTGCCTTTTTTACAAAAAAGTCCACCAATTCTTGATGTTCCAGTCCCAATCCTTTACAATCCAGCCACATCAGATAGGTAGCTTCTGTAGGTACAGGCACGATAGGGATCTTGTGTTGCGCAAGAAATGTTGCCACATAGGCTCTGTTTTCCTTCAAATACTTCTTGAGTTCTTCAAGCCAGACTTCACCCTTTTCATACGCAGCCATGAGTGCTTCTATACCAAAAGGATTGCCGTTACTGATGCCTGATTTAGCCTGCTCCACTTCATAGGCATGACGCAATTTTGAATCAGGAATAATAGCATAAGAGGTATTAAGCCCGGCGATATTGAATGTTTTTGATGGGGCATTGAGGACAATACACCGCTTGGCTATTTGCTCAAACGTACCCAAAGGTTGGTGCACTCTCTCATAAACGATATCGGCATGAATCTCGTCAGCTATGATAGGCACATCATAGCTGGTACAAATGGCTATCATCCGCTCCAACTCTTCTTTGCGCCACGCTCTGCCTGTGGGGTTATGAGGTGAGCAGAGCAAAAACAGTGTGGCTTTAGATGCTTTGGCTTCAAAATCATCAAAATCGATTGCATACTGTCCGTTTTCATACACCAGTGTATTATCCAATATCACTCTTCTTTTGTGTTTGATACTTGAAGCAAAAGGTGGATACAGAGGGGTTTGGATGAGGATGCTATCTCCTTCTTTACTGTAAGCAGAAATAGCAAAACCCAGTGAAGGCACAACCCCATAACAGGGCACTATCCACTCTTTTTGTACCTTAAAGCCATGACGTTTTTGCATCCATGCCATAATGCTTTCATAATAACGCGGCGGATAGACAGTATAACCGTAAATAGGGTGCAAGGCTCGTTTTTGCAGTGCTTCCTGCACACAAAACGGGGAAGCCAGATCCATATCGGCTACCCACAAAGGAAGCAGATCGTCTGTACCGAACTTCTGTTTGGCCCCGTCATACTTAACAGTGTATGTACCGTCGCGGTCTATAGCTTCAAAGGGTTGCATCGACTCTCTTTTGCCAAACGCTCATCTGCGCGATCGTGTGTTGGTGTTTTCTAGCCGTTTCCTGTATCACAAAAGGAATATCCTGAGTGTCAAGCAGTACAAAATCTCTCCCCAGTATCTCTTCCAAGCCCTGAAGTGTCGTGACAGATTCACCGTCTCTTTTATATCCACCTATCCATTTTTCTTTCGGGGTGGACTCTTCCTGCCATGTATAAGGCGAAGTTAAAATGAGTAAGCCATCTTCTGTTAAACGGTGTGCAACATCTTCTAAAAATTTTTGCGGGTCATAGAGTCTGTCTATGAGATTGCCGCCAAAGATCAGATCAAATCCTATGTACATTGGTTTTAGATTACACGCATCTGCTTGCCAAAAGGTGACTTTCTGTCGTGTTTGACTAAGATCAAAAGTCTCAAGATTGACCTCATGAAACTGTTCTAAATCTCCTTCGGTTTTTATGCTATACCGCAAGATGCCTTCGTCTTTAAGCACCTGCGCCTCTTGGATGAAGCGTGCAGAAAAATCTACGCCTATGACTTCATCAAAACCGCGTGCCAACTCAAAACTGCTGCGTCCTATAGCACAACCGATATCCAAGGCTTTTCTTCTGGGCTTCTCTTTCATATAAGCCAACGCTGTACGGGCACAGGTTGCCGGGTAATTTTCTACACCCAAAACATTCTCGCCCCAGCCAAAATGGCAATACTGTGTGATACTTGTGTCGGTATTATAAATATTGGTCGCTATCTTCTCGTCATAATTGCTTTCTATCATTCTAAATCCTGCATGTTGGTAAAAATGTCTTCTAAAACCGTAACGGCTTTTTTGTGTGGCAAGATTGCCGCAGCTGATCCATGAACCGCCGTTTATGAGGTTGTGTTTGGCATCAAAAGTGGGTACGGTAAAATCATCATAAATCGGATGCACCTTAAAGCCGTCAAAAGGGTACATATGGGTACGCGAGTGTTGCCACACGTTGCCTATGATGTCATAAAAGTCACCGTGTTTATGGGTATCAACAGGAACACTTGAGGCAAAACCCTCCAAATTGATAGCAGCAATACTTTCGCCTGCACCCGTCCACTCCAGATAAGCAGGTACGCCACTTACATCACGAAGCCTGACATATTCATCTTCTGTGGGTAAGACTACCCGTACCCCTTCTTTTTGGCTCTTCCACTTGCAAAATGCACTGGCTTCAAGGTGATTGACCTCAACCGGCCAGCTTAAAGGCAAGACTATCTCTTTACTTAGGGTTCGTAAAGTATATCCCTGTGCAGACTTTCGCCAAAACATCGGATGTTCTGCGCCTGTATAGTCCCTCCATGCTCTGCCCTCTTCACACCAGTAGGTATCCGTTTCATAGCCTCCCTCCTGAACAAACGCCAAAAATTCTGAATTGGAAGTGAGGTATTTTGCTGCTTTAAATGACGGTATGTGTGCCTCATGCCTACCATATTCGTTGTCCCAGCCAAAGAGTTTTGCCTCTTTGGTTTTACCCAAGAGCACACTTCCTTTAGAAACTTCAACCCATGTATTCTGTGGCACATCCGTGTCATTGCCACACACTCGCCATGCAGCATCTTCTCGTACACACTCTAAAGGCAGCTGACGCATGAGCACTGAAGAAGTTTCCAGATGGATATTTTCATGTTCGATGCCCATCAATATCACCCACCATGGAGACTCTTGGGTAATAGGAAGCGTAAGAGGCAGTGACTCCATCACTTCTTGCACCAAGGCAAACACCTCATCTCGGTACGTCTGTACTCTTTCAAAGCTAGGCCACTCATAATGCGTTTCATTCAAATCATCCCAACTCATCTCATCAACACCCACAGCAAACAAGGATTCCAACTCAGCATCAATGCGTCTGTCAATGATCTTAGCCAGTTTGAGTTTGTTGATGAAAAAAGTAGCGGTATGCCCGTAATAAAAGATAAGCGGGTGACGAAGCGGATCTGCTTTTTGATAGTAGGCATTTTGATCTGCTATAAGCCTAAAGAGCGATTCATAACGCTGATAACAGAGTTGAAAATAGGTTTGGATTTCTTTGCGTTTTTCTTGGGTATTGCTGCCGTGAAGTGTGGGCATTTGCACCATGATCATTCCTTTACACTATGATGTGATGCACCATACCCAAGCAGACTTAAAAATCCGCCTTTTCTTTGGCACTTTCTATCATCGAGATGACAATGGTATATAAATTTGCAATCACGGCACCTATCACCAACCCTGTCGCCAAGAGATCATTACCGTAAAACTGAAATGCAAAAAATGCAGGCAAAAGATGCAGGTCTGCCACCAAAGAGCCTGCCAAAAGCTCTGCTGAAAGCAGATTTCGCACACCAATTTTCAACAAGGTGGAGATGACATTCACCGAACCTGCAATAAACAATGCAACAATAGAATGCTCATACAAAAATGCCGCAGATGTCGTGAGAGACATCAATGTGAAAAACATATAAAAAACTTTGCCCCAATTCATCAAAAACTCCTTAAAATTTAAGTCCTATAAACATGCTTGAGATTATAACGTACCACTCTCATACATGGCACGCATTTTTTCTTTCTCTTTCTCTCTTTTGAGTTTGGTAGCTTCTTTTTCTCTGTAATTGGATGCAGAAAACCCAAGCCACATCAAGATAGGTGAAGCAACAAAGATGGAAGAGTACGTCCCGATAATGACACCTACTAGCAAGGTAAAACTAAACCCGTGGATAATCTCACCGCCAAAGAGATAAAGAGTCAATATCACCAGGAACGTGGTCATCGAAGTCAAAGTCGTTCGTGACAAAGTACGTGTTACAGACTCATCAATAATCGTTTCCAATTTTGAATCTTTGATGGTATTGATCCCTTCACGGATACGGTCAAAGACAATGATGGTATCGTTAATGGAGTAGCCCAGCAATGTAAGGATTGCCGCTAGGATATCAAGATTGACTTCAAACTCAAAAAAAGCAATCAGCCCCAAGGTAATCGTAGCATCATGAATCAGTGCCAAGATAGAAGCCAAAGCAAAACGCCACTCAAATCTCACAGAGACATAGATAAGAATACCAAGAAGAGAAAGCACCATCGCAAGCACTCCCTGTTCACGAAGCTCAGAGCCTACAGCTGCACCCACCATATCAACACGTCTTACTTCAAAATTGCCCGTATCTTTGAGCAAACCGCGTACTGTGTCGCCTATATCTACACCGAGCGCCCCAGAACTAACTTTAGTGCGGATGACTATCTCTTCGTCGCTGCCAAAAAACGTAACCGATGCACTCTCGTACTCTTTGTTTGCTTTGAGTGCTTCTCTTACTTCATTGATCGGTGCTTTGGTATCATACTTGACCTGTATAAGTGTACCGCCTGCAAAGTCTATACCGTAGTTCAGCCCTTTTGTGAAAAGCACAACCAAAGCAAGTGTAAACACAGTCAATGAAAGCAAGCCAAAACGCTTGCTTTTGCTCATCAGTGACATAGGTTTTGTATATTTAAACAGTTCCATTATTGTGCCCCTTCATTTCTCATACCAAACCAAAAAAAGGTTTTCTTCTTATCCATTTGCGGTAAGAGCCATTGGTAGATGCCATGTGTACCCACTATAGCCGTCAGCATAGAAGCCAAGATACCGATAGTCATCGTAATGGCAAAGCCTTTAATCGCACCTGTACCGTACACATACAGCATCGTAGCAGCTATCAGTGTTGTTATGTTCGCATCCCAGATGGCAGTAAAGGCATTAGCATATCCCTCCTCTATCGACTTGGCTATCGATTTTCCTTCACGCAACAGTTCACGGATACGCTCATTGATAATCACGTTGGCATCCACCGCCATACCGACAATCAAAACAATACCTGCCATACCCGGAAGCGTGAGCGTTGCGCCAACCAGTGACATGGTAGCAAGTATCAAAAAGAGGTTTACAACCAATGCTACATTGGCAATAATCCCTGCCATACCATAGTAAAATATCATAAACAACACCACAAGCCCAAGACCGCTAGCAAGAGCGATAGAACTTGCTTTGATACTGTCAGCACCCAAACTCGGACCCACAGAGCGTTTTTCCATCACATACACGGGAGCCAGCAACGCACCAGAACGCAATGCGATAGCAAGATCATGTGCTTCAGCTATGGTAAAACTTCCGCTTATCTGCACACGCCCACCGCCAATGCGCTCGTTGATGTTAGGCGCAGAATAGACCTTGTTATCTAGTACAACCGCCATACGCTTACCTACACTTACGGCTGTAAAATCGCCAAAGATTTTAGCACCTTGTCCGTTGAGCGTAAAGTTGATAACGGGTTGATTGTTCTCATCGAACCCGACTTTTGCATCGGTGAGCATCGAGCCGTCAAGTACGGGGATAGAACGAAGCAGATATTTTTCCGGCGAAGCAACATCGCTGAGTATCACATCACCGAAGCTTTTAGCTTCATCACTACTCATCGTGTTGACACGTGCGATGCGTTCTTCATCCACTGCCATCAGCTGCAAGTGTGCCGCGCGCGCGATTAGTTCACGGATACGCTGTTCATCTTCTTGTGTTTTGATACCTGGTACCTCAACCAAAATTTTGTCTTCACCTTGCTTTGCCACGATAGGCTCTGCCAGTCCAAACTCATTGAGTCTATTTCTAATGGTATCTACAGCCTGAGAGATGGCATTTTGTGTGGTACGCGTCACTTCTTCAGGTGTCATACTCACCGTAAATACAAGACCATTTTCCTCTAAGACGATACCTTCAAGCTCTTTTTTGAGTAGTGCTTTCGCTCGTTCTGTATCATCACTATCAAGCAGTTCAAAGGTGACTTTTCCACCCTCTTGGACACGCAAGCCGTCAAAGATGATCTCTTCATCGTCAAAGAGATACTTCACGGATGCTGCCATAGATTTGATGCGAGACTCAATAGCGATCTCACTTTTGACACCCAAAAGCATATGCAACCCACCTTGAAGGTCAAGCCCCAGAGTGATTTTTTTTCCGCTCTCACTTTGCGTCAAAGAAGGGATAGAAAAAACAACCCCGAAGATGAAGGCAAAGATAAAGAGTATGATTCTGAAATTAAGCGACTTCACCAGACTCAACCTTTTTTGCGACATACGCTCTATCCAGTTTTACAATCGTATCCTCGTTTAATTTGATTTTGATAAAATCTGCTTCAGGCTTCACAATCACCGCTATAAGACCGCCTGTTGTGACGATGGTATCACCTTTTGCCAAACTTTCAAGCATTGCTTTATGCGCTTTTTGATGCTGCTGCTGTGGTCTGATGATGAGGAAATAAAAAATTGCAAATAAAACAATAAGAGGTAAAAATGAGCCGAGTTGTTCCATGGAAAGCCTTTGTAAGTAAAATGAGCGATTATTTTAACACCTTTGTACTAACAAGAGGCTTGCTCATTTCTCTTTTGGGTTCTGCTTTTATCTACCTTGCCTATTGGGGTCTCTCTCACCCATTTATCAACACGCTTTTAGGACTCACCGCGCTCTATCTGCTGCTTCAAGCAGACAAAAAAGTGTGGTTTATCGCGGGAGCTGGCATTGGACTGCTGTGGTTTTGGTGGATTGTTCTGAGCCTTTGGCACTACGGGATGATTTGGGCTGTGCCGATTGAGCTAGTCATTATTATGCTTACCTATGGACTGCTCTTTTGGCTGGGTGCATGGCTTGGCGAAGTGCTCACAACTAAAGTTTTTTTACCTGCCGTTTACTACAAAGCAGTATGGCTTTTGGGCTTAAGCATGCTTCATCCCTTCTCTTTTGACTGGCTCAAACCCGAACTGATGTTTATAGAAAGTTATCTTGGCATAGAAAAGTGGCAATACGCACTCGTGCTACTGGGTATCAGTCTAAGCATCCATACTCAACGCTTTTACTACCTCCTACTACTGCTTTTTGCCTATGAACCGCGTATGCATGCCATAGCACCACTTGAACAAAACATTGCACTGGTAACCACCCATACCACCGTCCACGACAAATGGGATGAGAATATGCAGACAGCACACTTTCAAACACTCCTGAGTGCTATCGATACTGCCATAGAAACAAAAAAAAGGCTGGTTGTCTTGCCTGAGTCTGTATTTCCTGTTTTTTTAAACCATTCACAAGAGCTCATGGATGCCCTGCAAGAAAAAGCCAAACAGATCTCCATCGTCACTGGAGGGCTGTACTGGGATGGCAAAACACCTAGAAACTCTACGTATATCTTTACCAACAACACCATCACCGTTGCCAACAAAGTGGTGCTCGTTCCTTTTGGCGAGAGCAATCCTCTGCCCGATTTTCTAAGTGACTGGGTCAACAAAGTCTTCTATGATGGTGCCGTGGACTACAAAGCAAGCTCTCACACGACTGACTACCTCATAGACGGTGTGCGTTACCGCAATGCCATCTGTTTTGAGGCAACTTCAGAGATACTCTATACCAAAGATGCAAATGGCAACAGACCACAAAACATGATAGTCCTCAGTAACAATGGCTGGTTCACCCCCTCCACCGAACCCACACTCCAAAAACTCCTCTTACAGTACTACAGTAAAAAGTACGGCACGACCATCTACCATGCTGTCAATATGTCCCAGTCGTATGTGATTAATGATGGTTTGGTCTTGAAAAAATAAGTCTTTTTACCCAAACTCCGCCTTGACACCCACTAACATTTAAGCTAAACTTGTCAATATATTGTACAAAAGGATTTTTTATGCAGGCAGTCAACTACTCTCACGCCAGAAATAACCTCAAAGCCATCATCGATGCTGTGTGCGACAACAACGAAGAGGTCATCATCACGACCAAAAATGATAAATCGGTCGTCATACTCTCCATGGATGAGTATAACCGTACACACATGCAAGTCAAACGGGATGTACAGGAAGCTCTGCGTCAAGTGGAGATGAATGACCTTATGGAAGCCGATGAAGTCTTTGATGTACTACTGAGCAAATATGAAGATTAAATTCACGCCGAAATTTTATGAGCGTCTCGAGGAAATTGCTGATTTTATATATCTCCAAAGTGAGTCAAAAAAAATAACGATTGGATTTATTCTTGCGTTAAAAAAACATATTATCGTGTCACTGACTACATTCCCCAAAATGGGTAGACCAGCAGAAGAGTTTGGTAAGGATATACGCAAATTGGTACATCAACACTACACCATTCTTTATCAAATACAAGAAAAAGATATTCTTGTTCTCACTATCTACAAAGAAAACTTACCGAGTCTATAGACTGATTCATTGACATCAGATATAAAACGTTGAACTTCTGAGCAGTTTAAGCGCTGCTTCTATCTTTTCTTCTAGCATCGCTTCATGTTCGCACAAAAGTGGGTCGGTGTCCAGCGCGGTGTTGCTTGCGTGTTTTTTGATGTGTGTCAAAATGAGTGCGCGCTCTTTGCAGTTGCGCCATTCACGCAAGGGTTTGAGCAGGATGTTTAACTCATCGACAATCGTCTGCACCTCTTTTTCACCGATAATATGGAAAAAATCCTCCAAATGTGTCTGCAACGTGTCCAAAGCGGCATAAAGCTGTTCAAGCAGTGGCTCATCATAGCCTTCTTTGGTTTGCGCCAACAACTTTTCAAATCGTCTCAAATGTTTTTTTACCGCAATTTTCACCTCTTGCTGCAAAGAAGTAAAGCGTTGAATCTCACCCTCATGCAACTCTCGTGAGAGTATCTGAATCAAATGCACAAACGGTCTTGAAAGCAGCATTTGCATCACGGCTCTTTCTTCTTGTTTTGTAAGGCTATTGAGTTCACTGTAGAGACTCATCTTGGCATCTTCCCGTGTAGCACACAGTTCATCCAGAAAATAGAGATAACGTAAAAATTTGGTCTCTTCATGATAGCGCAACAACAAATTGACACAAAAACGCTGTACATAAGGGCTGAAAAGATCTGAAAATGTCTCCAAAATGGTAGCGGTTCGGCGTAACAGCACACGCAAACGATGCAGCGTTGCACTGCTATGTTTGTTTTGAAACGCTACTTTATAATAATTGAGGAGACGAATGTTTTTATAAAGTATGAGTGCCACACCGTCACGCACATAGAGCCGTGTGGGAACTTGCCAAAAGAAGAGGTTGGAGGCTTCAAACGCATCGATTTTCTCATACAATTTATCGAGGTTGTACTCCATCGGTTTACCATAGAGACTCAACGCTTCTTCGGTGTATTTTGCATCTTTGCTGATCTGCTTGAGTATGAAAGGTTGTAATGTCTCTAAGACTTCAGATTCACGCGCGGATTTTTCATTTTTAAAGGTTGCAACAAGGATACAAAGCCCTTCAAGACCTCTTTCGTACATTCTAAATTCAAACACTTCATCTGCAATGCAGACCGTACTCACATTTTTAACCAGCTTGATACCCACACGTTGGTCACTGTGTGCAAGATAAACCTCTTTGCTCACAGGCACTACCATTTCACCCTCTTCTTTGCTTATGGTGACTTTAGTATAGGTGTCGGGAAAGTGTTTAGCATAGTAACAGTGTGTGCCGATATCGGGCTTGACATAAAACTGTTCTATCTTGTCTGTAGCAACTGTCTGTTTTTCGAGCCAGCGCCCAATGTCTGCTGAGATTAAAAATGTCTGTTGTATCGTGTTCATAGGGGTGATTATAGCCAAGTATGCTTCTTCTTAGCTTCTTCTCTATAGACGCTTTGAAAACACGGAACCAAAGGGTAAAAATTGACACAGTGACACAATTCAACTATAATCAACGCTACGCTTAGACATAAGGGATATCATGCAATCTGCGCCAGCATTTTCTGTTAAAAAAATTTTTCAAGCTCCTATCAAAGGGTATCAATATATCTCGAAAATGCTGCCTGCATCGTGTCGCTATTATCCGAGTTGTTCGGAGTATGCCGCGTGGCAGTTAGAGTTCAATGCCCCGCATAGAGCATTGATAGAGAGTTCCCTGCGCATTTTACGCTGCAATCCCTTCTTTGAAGGTGGCATAGATTACCCCGTTGTAACGTTTATGCCGCACAAACACAGCTGTTTACTCAGACTTAAACCTTTTTGTGGCAAAATCAACATCATTTATTGGCTGGTACCAAAAAGTACCGATAAAACCAATACACGCTACGCTATAATAAAGGATTTTGATGTCATTAACGCTTCTAAGCCCGCTTGATATGCACTTGCACCTCAGAGATGGGGAGATGCTCAAGAACATTGCCAAAGAGAGTGCCCATACTTTTGCAGGCGCCCTCATCATGCCTAACCTTGTACCGCCTTTAAGCACCAAAGACGAGGTCATAGCATATAAACAGCGTATCATGGCTGCCATCGGAAATGAGACGTTTACACCCTACATGACACTCTTTTTCAAACCCTCTTACGACAAAGCTTTTTTGACATCTATTAAAGAAGAGATTACCGCTATCAAGCTTTATCCTGCAGGTATCACCACCAATTCTGAAGGCGGCGTGAGCGGGTTTGATGTGGAAGAGTTGCGTCCTGCTCTTGAAGCAATGAGTGAACTGGGTATCCCCTTATGTGTCCATGGTGAGACCAATGGGTTTGTGATGGACAGAGAAGCAGAATTTGTAAGTATCTATGAAAAACTGGCACGCGCATTTCCTAAACTCGTCATCATTATGGAACATATCACTACCAAAGAGAGTGTTGCTGCACTTGAGCGGTTTGAAAATCTCTATGCCACTATTACCGTGCACCATCTGCTGATCACCCTAGATGATTTAGCAGGCGGTATGCTCAGACCGCATCTTTTTTGCAAACCTATCGCCAAACGCCCAGAAGACAAAGAAGCTCTGCTGGATGCTGTACTTTCAGGTCACCCCAAAGTGATGTTCGGATCAGACTCAGCACCCCACCCAAAACACGCAAAAGAGTCTTGCGGTTGCGCTGCAGGAGTGTTTACCGCACCCCTTGCATTACAGATTTTGGCTGAACTTTTTGAAAAAGAAAACGCACCTCTTGAGCATCTTCAGTCATTTATCTCTGGCAATGCCCAAAGGATTTACAAACTTAAACCTTTGGTGAAAACCGTAAGGCTTAAAAAACAAAGTTTTCACGTCCCTTCAGACTACAAAGGTGTTGTACCGATGTATGCTGGAGAAGAAATTGCATATACTATAGAAGAAGTTAACAGCTAATATAAAGGGGCTACAGATGATTGCAAACAACATAGAAGAACTGATAGGCAATACCCCCATAGTGAGAATCAACTCACTTTCGGGTGAAACCGGGGTTACCATCTTGGGAAAATGCGAATTTATGAATCCCACCAGTTCGGTCAAAGACCGTATCGCATTCAATATGATCAATGAAGCGCTTAAATCGGGAGAGATCAATCACTCCACAACCATCATAGAACCCACAAGCGGCAATACAGGCATAGGCTTGGCAGCAATATGTGCGGCTAAAGGCTTAAAACTAATCTTAACCATGCCCGAATCGATGAGTATAGAACGCAGAAGAATCCTGACACACTTAGGTGCCAAACTGGTACTTACCCCCGCAACCGAAGGGATGTCCGGCGCCATAAACAAAGCAGCTTCTTTGGAAAAAGAGCTTGACAATGCCAAAGTCCTACAACAGTTCAACAACCCGCACAACCCCAGCATCCACCGCAATACCACTGCACCGGAGATACTCAAAGATACAGAAAAAAATATAGATATCTTTGTCGCCTCAGTAGGTACAGGCGGTACACTCACAGGTACTGCCGAGGTACTCAAAGCACACCTCCCTGCTATCAAAATAGTCGCTGTCGAACCCTCTGCCTCAGCGGTACTGAGTGGCAAAAAAGCAGGACCCCATAAAATCCAAGGTATCGGTGCAGGATTTGTACCCCAGATACTGAACACAAATATCTACGATGAAATCCTCTGTGTGAGCGATGAGGACTCTTTTGCAATGGCACAAAAGATTGCCAAAACCGAAGGACTGCTCATCGGTATCTCCGCAGGTGCCAATCTGCATGCTGCGTACACCCTTGCAAGCAGACCTGAAAACAAAGGCAAAACGATTGTCACCATCCTTTGTGATAGCGCTGAACGTTATCTTTCCACGGAACTTTTTGGCTGCTTATGAAGCAAGTCAAGACCGAAACACCTCTTCTGCTTGAAAGCATCAAAATAGAAGATGCCCAGATACACAATCTAACATACCATCAAGCCCGTTGCAATCAAAGCCGTCAACAGCTTTTTGGCAGCACCGACACACTTGATCTTTTAAGTGTAATTCATCCACCCCGACACGGTCTCTATCGTTGTCGCATACGCTATGCACACACGGTGCAAACGGTAGAGTACTTTCCCTATATCCCTAAAACAATCAATGCGTTGAAGATTGTACCTTCAAACTTAGAGTATGGGGTCAAATATGCCGACCGGTCTGCCCTTGATGCACTGCTCTCATCCAACCCGGATGTCGATGAAGTACTGATAGAAAAAGAAGGGTACCTCACCGATACCACCATCGCCAATGTTGCATTCTATGATGGAAAACACTGGGTTACACCCCAGAAACCGCTGCTTAAAGGCACCATGAGAGCCAAACTGATAGACGAAGGTTTTTTAAACCCCGCAGCCATCAAAAAAGAAGATCTCTCTTCTTTTAAACAAGTAGCTCTAATGAATGCTATGATAGGATTTAACATCTTAAATCACTTCAATATCTACGACAAGTAAAGGCAAGCCTTATGAGTAAAAACCTCTTTAATACTCCACAGTATCGTACCTTGATGCAGGAACACCTCTCTAAAACGATTAACTATTTATTTGAAAGTGATCAAGAATTTGCACTTGCCTGCGAAGTAAAATATATTACCTTTACACCAGAACTTCCTCGTTCCATCAAAGATAATTTTGACCATACAGTACTCTTTATACTCGGTGGATTTACCTTTGAAAGTGCCCATATACAAGAGGAATACTGTGTTTTTGAAGCAGGATTCGGAAGTGAAAATTTTGGCTCAGTCGTCTCAGTGCCTCTGCTTGCGATTAGACAAATTTTTGTAGGCGACAATCCGATTGTGATTAACTTTGCAGACCCTAAACCACCAGAGAATAAAGAAGCAAGCCTGCTAAACGATTCAAACAAAAATGCCTCCAAAAAAACATCTATGGAAGCACTTTTAAAAAACCCTGAAAATAAAAAACTTCTCGGGAGCAAAAAACAATCTTAGCAGTGACCCGCTAAGATAAAATTGACCACTTGATCCACATAGGCATTGTGCTTATTTTCTTTGGAGTAGACGATATAAAAGTTTCTTGACATCGTATAGCCTCTGAGTCTTGCCTCAAAAAGCTCTCCGTTTGCCACTTCATCCATGATGGCATATTTTGACAAGATGGACACGACAGGTCTCTCTGGA
Organism: Sulfurovum sp.; assembly: GCA_011391015.1. Lineage (GTDB taxonomy): Bacteria > Campylobacterota > Campylobacteria > Campylobacterales > Sulfurovaceae > Sulfurovum. The sequence continues at coordinate 11,521 of JAABRH010000002.1, read as the reverse complement.
TTTCTATCACTTTTTTTGATGGTTTGTAGAACAGTGGTAGTGTTGCTTACTTCAGAAAGCACATTAAAATTTTTACAAGAAACACCTAGCTCTTCAAACACTTCGGCAACCACTTTTCGTGTATGCGAAGTCTCATTACGGCAAATCCAATCAAAAGTATAAAGCTCTTCAGTCTTAACGATTTTTGGGATAGGCACGTTACTCACCAAAACCAGCTCATCTTCAAGCCATTCTCTGTAAATCAAATCACTATCCATAATCGGTGATTCAATCAAGCCCACATCGAGTTTTCTGTCTTTAAGTTTCTCCACTATCTTATCACTCACATCGATATCGAGTTGCACACTGTTATGGATGGCTTCACCTACTGTGTTGAGGCATTGCCCAGGAATGATATAGGTTCCTATCGTATAGGATGCGCCCAGTCTAAATGTAATTTCTTTATTGATGATTTTTAAGACATCCTGCTCGGCAGAGTGTATCTCTTTTTCAAGTCTGGTTGCAACCTTATAGAGCTCTTCACCCTCATTGGTCAGTTTGATACCGTTTTTTTTACGCTCAATAATCTTTGCACCCAGATATTTTTCGATAAATTTTATCTGCTGTGTGACAGCCGGCTGAGAAATCCCCAACTTTGAAGAGGCTTTAGAGAAACTTCTTTCGCGTGCTACGGTTAAAAATGTTTCTAATTTTACAAAATCTTTTAACATGAATTTTTTTCCTTTATTTTTCTTATGCAACTATACATAGATTAGTTATTAATTATATTATATCAAATTATACTTAATTAAACATAAGTAGTACTTATTAGAATAATTTTTATTTTACGCATCAAAGGTTAATACACACTGTTTATGTCGATTCTAATCATTTAAAAGGTATAATCAATACACTAAGCAGGAGCAAAAACCCTAATGGAAACACTACTACATTCTCTCAATCCATCACAGCGTGAAGCCGTTGAGCACATAGATGGTGCGATGCTTATCCTTGCGGGTGCAGGAAGCGGGAAAACAAAAACCCTGACTGCTAGACTGGCGTATCTCGTAGGCGAAGTGGGTATAGACCCTGCCAATACCCTTACCCTTACTTTTACCAACAAAGCCGCAGCCGAAATGAGAGAACGCGCACTCAAGTTGATGCCCAACTCGCTCTCCTATCCTCCGCTTCTGTGTACTTTCCATAAGTTTGGTTTACTTTTTTTAAAATTCCACATCGAAAAACTAGGCAGAAGCAATGCCTTTGTAATCATAGACAGTGATGACAAGAAACGACTTTTACGTTCCATAGCCAAAGAACTCAAAAGTGAACTCAACATCGCATTTATCGCTTCAGAAATTTCAAAATACAAAAACTCTATCCTCTCCCCTGAAGTCGTTTTGGAAAAAGCAGAACTGCCTGATTACAAACAAATCGCAGCCATTTATGCGAAATATCAGGCCAATATCGAAGAAAACAATTTGGTTGATTTTGATGATCTTTTGATGCTGAGCTACCAGATACTCAAGCAGGATGATGAAATCAGACGCCAAACAAGCAAACGGTACCGCTACATCATGGTCGATGAATACCAAGATACCAACGAGCTGCAGTTTCAGCTTCTGCAGCTACTTGCTTCAGAGCACAACAACCTCTGTGTTGTAGGAGATGACGACCAGAGCATCTATGGTTGGAGAGGTGCAAATATCCGCAACATCTTGGAGTTTGCCGATAACTTTAGCGTATGTAAAACAGTCAAACTTGAAACCAACTACCGCTCCACCCAACCCATCCTTCATGCAGCCAATACCCTCATCGAACACAACTCTACACGACTGGGCAAAAAACTCACGTCACACAAAGGTGAAGGACAAGAGGTCAAACTGCTTCACTCGCTTGATGAGTCGATGGAAGCAAGAGCCATTGCACGCGCCATCAAAAACCTTCTGGAGTCCGGTGCCAATCCTGATGAGATCGCTGTACTCTACCGAATCAATGCCCTTTCACGTTCACTGGAAGAAGGATTTGGCAAAGAGGGATTGAGTTTTAAACTTATCGGAGGGATGCGCTTTTATGAACGTGCTGAGATCAAAGATCTTATCTCTTACCTTCGGGTGCTTTCCAACCCGCATGATGACTTTTCGCTCCTGCGCATCATCAATAAACCCAAAAGAGGTATCGGCAAAGCATCCATTGAAAAACTGCAAAAAGCAGCGTATGATGCAGGCTCTTCGCTCTTTAAGTACATCAAAACCTCACTGACTGACCAACTTGCTTCTATTGCCAGCAAAAAAGTCTTAACCGCACTGGGAAAAATGGTAGAAGATATAGAGTTACTGCAAGAAGAGATACACCACGCACCGGGTAATTTCATCACCCTTTTTGAAGAGAGAATCGGATTTAAAAACCATTATGCACCGATGCCGGATGGTTTTGAACGCATCTTAAACATCGATGAGTTTTACGGATACTTTAGAGATGCCATATTGAAAAACCCTGAACTGAGTCTGGATGAATTTCTCAATGACATCTCACTTCAAAGCGATCAAGACCAGATAGAAGAAAATGCGATTACCATCATGAGTATCCACGCTGCCAAAGGCTTGGAGTTTGAACATCTTTTTGTCATCGGGTTAGAAGAGGAATTTTTTCCGCTGCTTGGTGAAGGCACCAATATGGAAGAGGAGCGCCGTTTGGGTTATGTGGCTATCACCAGAGCCAAATCTGATCTGACCTTGTGTTATGTCGATAGCCGTTTCTACAAAGGCCGCCGCAAGATGATAGACAAAAGCCGATTTTTGGGTGAAGCAGGACTCATCCAAGATACCAGCCTGAAGATTACTAAAAGTTCAGCCTTTAAAAAAGGGGATCTTGTCAAACATAAGATTTTTGGCATAGGTCGTGTGCAAGAGGCGAACAAATCGGGTAAAGAGTATAAGCTGCTTATTAACTTTGGCGGGAACAAAAAAGAGATTTTAAGCTCTTTTGTCCAAAGCATATAAAGCAGTATCCTATTATGCAACCAAAATCTGTTTATAGTTTCTATTTTCCTTTCTACTTTTTTATAAAAGTAGGCAAAAATCGTCACAGCTCTCAAATCGCTTCGCTTTCAAGGGTGTTCGCTACGACAGAAATGGTTAAGACGACAGTATGAACAGACTATTTGTTGTAAATAAACCTATCTTTCGTACTTCCAATGGCTACATGGGGTATGTTAAAAGAAAATACAAAACCAAAAAAGTAGGGTTTTCGGGTACACTGGATCCATTTGCCACGGGCTGTCTCATCGTTGCCACGGGTCAGTACACCAAGCTTTTTCAGTACCTAGCCAAAACCCCAAAAACCTACCGAGCAACCCTATGGCTGGGGGCTAATTCTTGCAGTCTTGACATCGAAAATGTAGACAGCATTAAAGAAGTACCTCCGCTTGAAGAAAAAACCATCAAAGAAGCTCTTGTTTCACTCGAAGGTGAACTTACCTATTATCCGCCCAAATTCAGTGCAAAAAGAGTAGATGGCAAACGTGCCTATGCCTTGGCACGTGAAGGCAAAGAGGTGACACTCAAAAGCATCACTTCCACCATTTACTCTATCAAACTGTTGCACTACACCCACCCTTTTGTCCACTTTGAGGCGACAGTCAGCGAAGGCACGTACATACGCTCTCTTGGAGCTCTGCTTGCCGATAAACTAGGCGTAGATGCCACGCTTTCAAGCCTGCACCGTGTGCATGAGGGTCAGTTTTACTATGATGAAGAAAAAGCACTTAATCCTTTTACCCATCTGTCCATACCGCTTAATCGTTTTAAAGCAGAAGAAGAGCAGATTGAGCTGGGTAAAAAGCTCAGTGTGGATGATTTTGAGATAAAAGAAGACGGTACCTACCTGATTGAGACCTCAGAATTTTTTTCTATCATTGAGATAGCCAACAAAGAGGTACATTATCGTTTGAACCGACTGGCTAAGTTTGAAGAAACCTGAGTAGAAAGCACTTGCCAAAAGTTAAATGCTAAAAACAGTATAATTATCCTACGATTTTTACAAGAAAGGGTTAATATGGGCGGGTTTGCAGGCGGTGATGAGGCAGGGTATTGGGAAGAAGACACTCTCTTAAAAAAGGTGCACAAAAATAAAACTACCGGCCAAACATTGCCCGTCAGCATAGAGGGTTCTATCTACAGCATCAAAGCCTATGCCAAAGTCAATATCTTTTTAAAAATAACCGGGCACAAAGAGGGATATCACACCCTACTCTCACGGTTTATGCGCATAGAAGATCTTTATGACACCATCTCTTTTGTACCCTGTGAGTGCGACACCTTCACCCTAGAAGGCTGTGATGGCATTCCACTTGAATCCAACACCATCTACAAAGCCTACAAAGCACTCAATGAACACACGGGCGATCTTGACATCCTCAACTTTTTCTACCATCATAAAGTAGTTGTCACCAAACGCATCCCTTCCCAAGCTGGACTTGGTGGAGGCAGTTCTGACGGGGCAGCATTTATGCTTTTGGTTAAAGCAGTCTGCAATCTTCTTATCAGTACCCAAGAACTCGCACGCATAGGCAGCAGTATAGGGGCTGATTTTGCCTTTTTTATCTACAACTATTCCAGCGCAAATGTCAGCGGATTTGGAGACATAGTCCAACCGTTTGATGAAGAACCGCTCAGCTTGGAACTTTTTACCCCTGATATCGGGTGCGATACTTCCCTTGTCTATCGAACCTTTAAAGAAAACTTTCTGGCAAATATCAATCAAAATAGCTTTTTGGGGTGGGAACATATGGGCTCAGAGACCTTGCTTAACACCATCTCAGATCCTCTGCTGCTGAATGATCTCTATGGCGCTGCATGTATGGCTTATGCGCAACTGCAGGCCTTAGCTCCTAAAGGATGGTTTTTTTCAGGCAGTGGCAGTACCTTTTTTAGGGTCAAAAACAGAAATTCTTAAACTTTAACCGTTATAATCACTCCCATTTTATATACAAAGTAAGCACTATGACACCTTTTCATCCCCATCTGTTTGATGAACTCAAAGAACAAGTACGCAATGCCGGTCTGCTCAAACGTGTACCTGTTCGCGGTTCAGTTGAGATGAGTGCCATTCTTGTCTCTGTTGTGCTGGCACTTGTGAGTGCTCCGCTTTGGAATCCCGTACTTTTAGGGCTTTTTTTAACTTTGGTCTTTACACGTTCTGTGTTTGTTTCTCATGATATTCTGCATATGCAGTACTTTAAAAATAAAGCGCTTTCCAAAAAACTCTCCTACCCATTTTCTGCACTGATACTCTCAAACTCCTCCTCATGGTGGGACTATAAACACAATGTCAATCACCACACCTACTGCAATATCATCGAAAAAGATGCTGATATCCGTGCGCTTGACGGTGCGTTTACACCAAACAGAGGAAACAAACCCTTCATCAAAAAATATAAACATATCATCTTTTGGGGGGCGCTCTTTTTTATGTTTCCTGCATTTATCGCACAATCTTACAAATTTGTCATCACACGTAAACTCTGGGGCGAACTGGCGCTCATGCTTTTGCATTGGCCACTGATATGGGGAACATTGCTCTATCAAATAGGCACTACGGATACACTCATCGTAGCCCTGACACTCAACTTTGTACTCTCGCCATGGCTGGCGTTTGGATTTATCACCAACCATTTAGGCTGCGAGACATTCCATGAAGAAGAAGCCAAAGATTTCTCTTGGCTTGAGCTGCAGATGAGGGGAAGCCGCTCTTTAAAAGGCGGCAGTTTCATACACTGGTTTTATGGCGGACTCAATACCCAGATAGAACACCATCTCTTCCCTAAAGCCCCGCGCTTTCACCTTCTAAAAGTACAAAAAATCACCAAAGCCTTTGCGCAAAAGTACAATATCCCCTACTTTGAAACCACGCCACTTCAGGCATACATCCAAATCAACCAAGCCCTTAAAGCGTATTGATTATGGCTTCTCTTTTTTGGCAATCATGACCAGATAAACGGCTTCCACTTTAGCCCGCGCCCACGGCGTTTTTCGCAAAAATTTCAGACAAGAGTTGATGCTGGGCTCATGTGCAAAACAGCGTATGTTCACAAACTGAGCTAACAGTTCCCAGCCATAATGTGCCTGCAATTCTTCAAGTATCTGCTTAAGTGTAATGCCGTGCAGTGGGTTGTTTGGATGTGCATCACGCATGCGCTTCCTTGTTTTGCCAACGTACTGCTTTTGCCTGAGCAACTTTTTCATACCCTTCAAGAAGCCCCTGATGTCTCATAAAACCTTCCAAACTAAGCCCCGGTGTATGCAGTCCATAAAAGTGTTCTCTGCCTTCGATTACATTAAGTGATCTCGCCACCAGCTCAGGTGTATAGAGTTTTTCCAATGCATCCCTATACTGCTCCGGCATTCTTTCTTTATCCATTTTGATCTCAACAAGCGCATGCAAACATCGATAGTATTTTTTTCTATCCACAGGTATCTGCGCGATGTGGATACACCAGTTATGCCACTCATTTGCTTCTTCATACTCGCCCAGAGCTACGCAGAGCATCGCTTTGAGTTCACCCAGCTGCAAAGTTGCCCACACAGTACCAAGATCAGGTGCCACCCCGATAAACTCTGCTACCTTTTGCATATCATTATACTCCGCCTCAGTCAGACTATCCAATATTTCCCGCCATTGCTGACGCTCTAAATGTCTAAGATTTAAAATACTTTCGCGGTACAGTGCCCCTTCGTTATTGTTATTCCACACCAAATCATCCACGGGATAGATCTCGGACATACCCGGCACTAGGATACGACAGGTATTGACACCCAGATGCGCATATTCTGCAACATAGATATCATGCCCTAACCCATGAATGACTTCGATTAAATAGTCCAACTCACCATGGGTATCTGTATCTACATTCCAGTCCACAAATTGATAATCAGCGCTCTCTTTAAAAAAGTCATACGAGAGCAAACCGGTAGCATTGATAAAATGTGTCTCCAGATTATCAGGATCAGCGACTTCATCTTTGTTAAAACTAGGGGCTTGAAACTCATTGCTTCCGTTGATATCTGCAAGTTCTCTGCCTTGTAAAAGCTCTGTTATCGTTCGCTCCAACGCCACTTCAAAACAAGGGTGTGCTCCAAAAGAAGCAAAAACAGAGGCATCATCGGGGTTCATCAGCGTCACTGAAATGACCGGAAATACACCCCCAAGAGACGCATCTGCAATACGCAAATGATAGCCTTTTGCCAAAAATGCCTCAACAGAAGCGTTGATGTGAGGAAAGCGCTGAAGTACCGTATCGGGAATCATCGGCAGACAAATCCCCTCGGCGATGACTTTGTTTTTAACATAGCGTTCACAAATCTCTGAAAGTGCCTGTACTTTGGCTTCATTCATCGTATTGCCTGCTGACATGCCGTTACTGACGTAGAGATTGCCAATGATATTCACAGGGAAATAAATCGTTACATCATCAGACTGACGCACAAAAGGCAGAGCACAAATACCCCGTTCACCTGAACCAGAGTTTAAATCAAAAAGTTGTTCCACACGCAATTCGTCTTGCGGATTATAAAATTCCCACAAAGCTTCATCAAGCAGCCCTTTGGGTCTCTCCTCTAGAGCGACATCAAACCACCGTTCGTCAGGGTAATGTACAAAGGACGCATTCGCAATAGCCTCACCCAAATAATAGTCTGCAAAAAAATAATTACACGAAATCCTCTCAAAAAACTCACCCAAAGCACTTGCCCGTGAAGATTTTTCACACGCGCCTTTACCGTTAGTAAACATCAATCTGCAAGAGCTGTCATGAATATGTACCGAATAGACATAAGGGATAGGATTTTTCCACGATGCCTCTTCTATATGTATCCCTAAAGCACTCAACTTATCTGTCATGGAAGCAATAGACGTTTCCAAATCCCACACTTTACCTTTTATAAATGTCTTTTCACTCATCTATCACCTTTACTTTTTACTTCGATATTCTTTAGGTGCATATCGGTACCGCTTAACAATATCTACAATAAAGGTATCACGTAAGAAATTACGTCCTATCAGTACAGGATACGTATAAGCATCACGATTGTTCAAATTTACTTCAATCATACGCGACACATCCCCTAGCGTGATACGCATCTTTACTACAAAACGCGTTTGGGGGCTTTTGTTGTGACGCTTGATCTGTACTGTGGAGACCACTCTTTTTTTGATAGTGTACGCCTTGGTACCGGAGATACAGTCAAAGCGAACCCACTGTTGCCCTTCATGCATAAACGGGGTGATGTTGCGCGCATCGACAGAGGTCGTTTTTGCTCCTGTGTCAATGCGTGCTTTAAGTACAATGTTGGGAGGAACGATTCGGACATTTTCAACCGCGCCAATGATGATTTTATCTGTTTCGAGTTTTTTGATGGGGCTTTTAGGTGCATTGTATTGCGGCATAAGATAGGGTAAATTTTCTTCTGCATTCACAAAAGTGAAAGTGAAAAAAACTAAGCCAATCAACCCATACACCAATCTTTTAAGTTGATTCTCCATCGCTTCACTCCCCAAATTATTACGCCATTATAGCACAGCAAAGCCTCTTGCATAATTTATGTTATAATGCGAAAAACATACTCCAAAGGATAGACTTGGGCATCAACATCGTCGCGCAAAACAAAAAAGCCGGACATGACTATGAGATACTTGAAAAATTTGAAGCAGGTATTGTATTGGTGGGTGCTGAAGTCAAAGCGCTACGGGCAAAACGCGCCAATCTTGCCGATTCGTATTGTCGTTTTATCCAAGGTGAACTCCACATCCTCAATGCACACATTGCCCATCTTGAAACCACGGTCAAACAGTATGTCCCAGACACGCGTGTGCCAAGAAAACTGTTGCTACACAAAAAAGAACTGGGAAAACTCTACGCAAAAGTCCATAAAGACGGCTATACGATTGTACCGTTGATGATATATTTTAACGAAAAAAACCTCGCCAAAGTCAGCATCGCCATCGCCAAAGGAAAACAACTCCACGACAAACGCGCAGACATGAAAGCCAAAACCCTTGACCGCGAAGCCCAACACTCCATTAAAAATAGAGAATACTAAATTTCAGGTGTAATGTTCTCTGATTGTAAAATAAAGATTTTTTAAAAAATTTGTAGGAAGGGTTGCATGAAAATTGTATGACAAAAAAATTTGTCATACGTTTAGAGATACAAAGCGAAAAAGATTACTTTCTTCTAAGCTCTTTGATACGTGCTGCTTTACCTTTAAGGTCTCTAAGATAGAACAGTTTAGCTCTTCTGATTCTACCTCTTCTAAGTACTTCAATACTTTCGATAGAGTTTGAATAAAGAGGGAAGATTCTCTCAACACCAACACTGTTGGCACCGATTTTTCTTACCATAAATGTTTTACCTGTTCCTTGGCCTCTAAGTGCGATGCATAAACCTTCAAAGTTCTGAACTCTTGTTTTTTCACCTTCTTTAATGTTAACGGCTACCCTAAGTGTATCACCCGCTCTAAATGCTGGGATATTTTTGCTTTCTATCTGTGCTTGCTCGAAGCTTTCGATGTATTTATTTCTCATCTGTTATACCTTTTTTGTATAAGTCCGGCCTAAAATACTTTGTTTTACACAAAGCCAGCCCTCTTTTTAAGTCCGTGATTTTACTATGATTACCCTTTAGAAATTCTGAAATAACCTCTGCACCCTCATAATTTATAGGTTTCGTAAAAGAAGGGGCTTCCAAAAGCGACGATTCAAAACTTTCCACACTCAAAGAATCACTATTGCCCAATACCCCTTCTACGTTACGGCTAATCGCATCACACAGAACCAAACTTGCCAACTCTCCACCTGTTAAGATGTAATCTCCTATGGAAAAAAGCTCATCTGCATACGCTTCTATCACACGCTCATCGATGCCCTCATATCTTCCACTGACCAAAACAAGATGCTCTTTTTTAGCTAAACGTTTTGCATCATTTTGCATAAACGGTTTAGCCACAGGAGAGACAAAAACAATATACGCGCTTGGATTGTTTTTTTTAATGCTGCCAAGTGTATCCATCAATGGCTGCGGAGACATCAGCATACCTGCTCCGCCGCCTATCATCGGTGCATCTACCCGGTTATGCTTGTCTGTCGTCACATCACGGGGATTATAGAAATCAACTGCAATTTTTTCATCTTCGATAGCCCGCTTGAGGATACTCTGCGTGAAATACCCCTTAATGAGTTCAGGGAAAAGGGTTACAAAAGAAAAGTGCATGATGCTCAACTGGCTTCTAGTATATCTTTTGCATCTTTGGTGTAGACCATTTTTGCATCTATATCGACGCTTACAATATAGCGGTCTATGTAAGGGAGTAAAAAGTGTTTTGCCAATCCTTGCTCTATCAGAGCATCACTGGTTTTAATGCTGAGATAATCTGTATCTGCCATACGCTGAACCTCTTCTACAACACCCAACACAATATCATCTTGTTTTACTGAGCATCCTATCAGATCGAACCAAAAATACTCACCCTGCTTCAAATCACAATTTGCTTTGGTTTGCTCAATCGTCGCATAGATTTTAGCATTAGTCAATTTTTTTGCAGCATCAATACTTTCATACCCCACAAAACGAATCGTACCACGAGTCATATTGATATCTGAGATGACAAGACTGCCTCGGTCACTTTGATAGCTTGTACCTATTTTAAATTGTTCTGGAAAATCGGTGTGAAGATGAAATTTAAGGTCGCCCCATAGTCCGATAGTACGTCCTATTTGAGCGATAAGTGAACTATCGTTTGGCATCAATTATTCAACAGCTTTTACATTCACGCGGTAGTTTTTACCGCCTTTGGCTTTACAACCTGAAATGACTGTTTTGATAGAGTTGATCATGCGTCCTTCTTTGCCGATGAGTTTACCGATGTCTTCATTGTTTGCAAAAATAGTAATCTCATCGAAGTTCTCATCAACCTGAGATATCTCTATGGAGACATCTTCAGGGTTGTTTACCAAGAGTTTGGTATAAGAGAGCAAAAAATCTTGAACCATGAGGACTATTTTTTGCCTGATAGTCTCGCTACAGTTGGGCTCATTTGTGCACCAACACTTAGCCAGTAGTTTAATCTTTCTGCATCAAGCGTAAGTTCTTTGTTAACACTTACCGGATTGTAGTGACCGATTGCTTCAATCCAACCACCATCTCTTCTTTTTCTGCTGTCTGTTACTACGATTCGGTAAAATGGTTTTTTCTTTCTACCCATTCTTGTCATTCTGATCATTGTCATGGTCTATCCTTTTAATATAATATTTCCCAAAGCAGGCATATGCCTCTTTAAGAGCGCGCTAAGTACTGACAACTGCTTTTTAATGACTAAAGCACTCATCAACACTTTTGGAACGCGATTTTACCATAAAAATTATAAAAATTGTATTAACCCGTACACAAGGTACGTTCAAGGGTGTGTATATGATACAAACTTCCCGATTAATTCATTTTTTAGCGTGGTATACTCCCGCCTTTCATCTGTGCCATCATGTCCTGCAT
>JAABRH010000019.1 GCA_011391015.1 Sulfurovum sp. | reverse complement strand
CGGGGAAAGCAAGACTTGAGGGAAAAGAATACATCGTACAAGACGGTGACGTGATGCATTTTAGATTTAATGTTTAAAGGAAAACAGATGAAACGAGTACTTCTTTGTGGTTTATTCGCTCTCATGTTAATAGGGTGTGATGGCAAAAAGGGTGGCTTTCTTGAAACGGTGCAGAGCCAAAATGATGTACCTACGGCAGTAGCAAAACTCGAAGCGCTCATCAAGTCTCAAGGACTGGTGCACTTTAGCACCATCGATCATAAAGCCAATGCTCTTGCTGTCAACATGGACTTAAAACCTGAAACAGTGGTTATTTTCGGTAACCCAAAAATGGGTACGGTACTAATGAATTGCAACCCGAGTATGGGGCTTGATTTACCGCTTCGTATGCTATTTACGACTAACTATGAAGGGATCACGACCATCACTTACACCAACCCTGAATACTGGTCACTTAAACACAACATCAAAGACCCCAACTGTCTGGAGATCCTCAAAAAAGCAAAAATCGCTTTAGGTGCATTGGCTGAAGAAGCAGGTAAAAAATAAGATGTCTATCAATACCAATGAGATACTCTTCCGCATCAAAAAAGCACTCAACCTAAGTGACGCTGAGATGCTGCAGGCTTATGCGCTTGAATCCTACCCTATGGAAGCCTCCCATTTAGCTTCCCTTTTGGTGCGCCGTTTTGACAAAGCGTTTACACTTTGCAGCTATGAAGAACTAGGTGTTTTTTTGGATGGACTCATCACACTCAAACGAGGCAGCTCACCCCAAAAACCGGCTGAGGATGAAGCCTTAGAGCTTAACAACAACCTCATACTCAAAAAACTGCGTATCGCGCTCAATCTCAAAGAAGCAGAAACAGAAATCATCTTTGGTTTGGCAGATGTGGAATTGAGCAAACAACAACTCTCTTCTCTTTTTCGTAAAGAGGGTCATAAAAATTTTAGGGTCTGTTCAGATGAGCTCTTGCTTGCATTTTTGGATGGTTTAGATGAGTTTTATTATGTCGGTGATGATCTAGACTAGATCTCCAACACCAACTTCACCGGGCAGTGATCACTTCCTGTGATATGATCCAAGATATCTGCATCAACAATCTTGTCTTTGAGGTCATCTGAGACATAGAAATAATCTATCCTCCAGCCGACGTTTTTACCCCTCGCTCCTGCCCTGTAGCTCCACCAGCTGTAACGCTCAGGCACATCTCCATGTACATGCCTGAATGTATCGATAAACCCTGACGCCAACAGCTTGTCTTGCCATGCACGCTCCATAGGTAAAAATCCTGAAGTCTTTTCATTGGCTTTAGGGCGTGCAAGGTCTATAGGATGATGAGCCGTGTTCACATCGCCACACACGATGATAGACTTACCTTGTTGGCGTAACTCTAAGAGATGCGCCAAAAAACGCTCATAAAATGCCATTTTGTACTCTAGCCGTTCATCATCACGTTGCCCGTTTGGGAAATAGACATTGAAGTATGCTATGGATCCAAAATGATACTCGTTGATGCGTCCTTCATCCAAAATGTCCACATGCGCGCAACAAGAAGCTTCACCCTTCATATCTGTGTACAGTGCTACGCCTGATTGTCCTTTATTGGATGAGGCATTGATGCTTTGAAACTTATACTTTTTCTCGAAGATACTTTCAGGGATCTCCTCTGCTTCCGCTTTGATCTCCTGTAATCCCAAAAAATCGACCGATTCTTCATCGATCCACTTCAGAGCTCCTTTTTTCTCTACTGCCCTGATGCCGTTTACATTCCACGATATAAAAGAAAGTCTTGCCATAAAAATCCTTGACGCTTTTTGGGTAGAATAATAGCTAAAAAGGCTTTAGCATGGCAGAAGCAGACAAAACACGCTGGAATGAAAAGTATTTACACAATCCTATCCCCGAATTACCCATCAGACTAGTCAGTACCTATGCCAAACTCGCTTCAGGCAACCGTGTTTTGGATCTTGCCTGCGGTATGGGTCGGCACAGTAAATTTTTAGCCTCACAAGGCTTTAAAGTGGATGCCTTAGACATCTCATCCGTTGCCATAGCATCCCTTCAAGGGTTAGACCATATCCATGCCCAAGAGGTAGATTTTGACACTTACACACTTGCTAAAGAGGCCTATGATTTGATTGTCTGTACCTATTTTTTGGAACGCAGGTTGTTTCCACAGATGATAGCAGCACTTAAGCCAAACGGCATCATACTCTATGAAACATTTTTAAACCATAAAGAGAACCAAAGAGCGCCTTCAAATCCAGCGTTTATGCTGGCTGAAGGTGAACTTGAAGCTTCCTTTAAAGATGCCTGCGAGATAGTCCATGTAGATACATTTTGGGATGACGACTACAAGGGAAACAAGATGCAAAAAATCTCTATGGTAGCGAAAAAACGACCGCAGAAAGAAGCCCGATAAGCCCACCAAATACCCCGCCCCACACAACCAGCCAGCCAAGATGCGCTTTGATAAGCTCCTGCACGAGTGATTTGACCATGCCAGGAGTTAGTTCCTCAAGGCGTTTGGTGATAAGCTCATCGATGGAGACAAGCATATCTTCACTAAGCGCTGAGCCTTGTATATGATGCTCTAGTTGTGCTTTAAAAACCGAAGAAGAGACGATGGCACTCACAGCGGATCTAAGTTTGTTTGAAAAAGGATCACGCAAGCCCTCCAAAGCACTCTCACCTCCAAACAAGCTGATAGCACCGCCAAACTTAGACTCCATAACCGTTTTAGAGAGCGCATCAAATGCAGGCGAAAAGTCCGTATTTTCCACTAAAGGTGCCAGGTCTATCTTTTGCTCCTCCTTGAGGAAAAATGCCTCTAGCTGCTCTTTGGTAAAAAACTGTTTCATCATCATCGATTTGATGGAGAGTTTAAAGCTGTCGAAGTTTTTTTCTATCACGCCAGAGCCATACAACAAAGGCACTTTTTCAAAAAGCATATGAATCGCAAGCTGATTTGTGACAGCACCGGAGAGAGCAAAAAGCCCTGTGTAAAGCAGTACATCACGATAAGCAGTAGTTACCACAAAAGAAAGCCCGATAAGCAAAAGTGAAAAAAGGTCAGTAAGCAGTGATTTTGACATGATTTGTTCTTTATATGTTTTTAAAACTATAGCATAAATATGACCGTTATCATTTTATAGCTTTTAAGAAAAATTGAATAAAATTTGCAAAACTGATATATATCGTAAAATTTGCAAAATATGCCTATGAAAGGAGTGATAATGAATGCTGATGTAGTCTTAAAAGAAGAAGCTGAACACTTACGGGTAAGTTAACAAAATATGGGATACCAATGAAGTATTATCCTATCAACATCCTATGCAAGTCACTAACTGTTCGTACCGCGTTGGTATGTTCGGTAAAACCCCAGTCTACCATGAGGTAGTCTATGTTAGCTCTTTGGCTAGCCAGTGCATCACGGGGACCATCCCCTATGAAAAGGGCTTCATGACTTTCATACTTTAGCTCATCAAGGAGTTTATGGAGCATATCAGGATGGGGTTTGCCTTGAGGTACATCATCATAACAGGCGATACCGTCAAAAAGGTCAAAGACTTCCAGGTGGGTTAATGACTCTATGGTTGATTTTCGGTAGGCATTGGTTGCCACACTCAGTGTATGTCCCTTCTCTTTGAGAGCATACAATAACGCTTCGATGCCCTCATACAGTACCAGTTCATTGGCATGGTTTTTGGTGTAGTACTCTGAGAACCATCGCTCATGATCAGGCGCAAAGGATTTTGCGTGGTAAAAAGTTTGTGCGGGGTTGATCGTGTGATCGTTTACCAAACGTAAGATATGTGTTTGCTCCATCGGCTCAAAGCCGAGGTTTTTTCGCACAAAGTTAATGGCATTGGCTATCGTGATGGAGGAGTTGACCAAGGTACCATCCATGTCAAAAATGATGAGTTTTTGACTCACTATTTATTTCCTTTTATTTTTGTATCTGTACTTGCATTAAACTTGACATACACCGACAAACTCACCAAAAGAAAAGCGACTGCACCAATGAGGTAGACTGCATACTCCAGCTTGGCAGGATCGGTTAAGGCAAATTTGAAAACCAGCATCAAAGCTTCGATGGAAAGGGCTATGATGATGGAGCCTAAAAAGCGTATCATCGTTTGATGTCCTCCTCCGGCACCCTCTTTTTTCTCTTTGCCCAGTACCTCTTCTTCAAAGATCGCTTTGACCAAATCAAAGATAGCCAGAGAGAGTGTAAGAAGAATTGTAGCTCTAAACATCTCATTGATGTCTATGGCTCTAAGGTCTGTTCCAAAATGCAAAAACGCCGTTGCACCCTTCACAAAAAGCAGTAAAGATACCAATGCCAAAGCGATAGAAAACGCGGCATAAGCAAATTTGGTCAATGTTCCAAAGTATGAATCCACCGAACTGGGGTGCACCATACGCAAGATATTTGCCATAGATATATCGACACAGATGATACACAGAAGATTGTCCTGCTCATCATAAATAGGAAAAGAAGCAGTGACAACCATCGTATTGCTGGTATCCGAAGGATAAGGCTCGGTCAAAGTACATCGGTGTTCTTTGACGGTTCGGTAAAAATAGGCTCTGTCAGATCGGTCAATGCCTTGCCCTACACCTGCTAAAGTTTTATTTTTCGATACATTCTGTATGATTTGCACGCCTTTTGCATCCAAAGCATAAATCGCTTCGGCTTTTTCTATGCTGTCATTAAGTGTTTCAAGCTTTGAAAGCACGGTATGGATGTCACCATTTTGAATGGTATCGGTGATGTGACGCCCCATAATATAACACAGATACGCTCTGGCCCTTGCACGTATCTCTGCGTATTCTTCAATCTCTTTAATCTGCATAAATTCTCCTTTACAATACTTTACCCAAAACATCAGTAAATTTTACTTTTTGGTTGATCGCCACCTCTGGGAAAATGCTTCCTTTTTCACTAAATGTCAAAACTGTAGAACCCATTTCAAACCAACCAAAAAGTTCTCCTCTTTCAAGCCATAGATCCTCGTACGCATAATGAACAGGTTCGAGTATCTCGGAGTTTGTCCGCACACGCGATTCAAACGTCACAATCATTTGTGCAACATTGAGCGCTGCGACAAGTACTAAAACCTGCATCCTGCCTTTTTCGTCTTCACACTCAATCACCACTCTTTCATTTTCAATAAAAAGATTAGGTTTATGACGAAGCAAGGGAATATTGACCGGATAGTGTTTGCCTGGTATATGCGTTAATGACTTCACTTTGAGCTTCATAGGCATATGGTAACGATGATAATCTTTAGGTGAGAGATAAAAGTTTATATACTCACCGCCTTCAACTTTAGAAACAGTATCTTGATGATACTCCCCAAAAAGCGCTTCTATGCTGTAGTTCATCCCTTTGATCTGGTAGGCTTTTCCCTCTTTGATGATTCCTGCATCCGTGATGAGTGCATCCACACCAGAAATCAGTGCATCCTCCTCTTTTGGCAACTCTCTGGGTCTCTCAAGGGCTCTGGTAAAGAGTTTATTGAGCGTCTCATAAGTCTTAGGTTCTCTAAATTCGCTCATATCAAGTCCCATCACTTTCACATAACCTGAATTGATGACATTTTGGATAGAGCGCGAAAATGCCTTGGAAGCAAATTTTCCAAAAGCGGCCGAGATGATTGCGGTGAAATGTTTAGACATGCATTTTCCTGTGTAGTAGATATGTCCCGTATTATAGCATCTGCAGATAAGAACCAGTAAGAATTTGTCCTTATTATCGAAAATACGATACCATCTTGCCAATACTCAGCAAGGGATTTTTATGCCAAAATACATACTATTTGATACAGAAACTACAGGCAATCAGGAGAGTGACCGCATCATTCAGATAGGTGCGATGATTGTTCACGATAAAAAAAATATAGAGATTATAGATGAACTCTGCTTGGCACCTGTACCTATCAGTATAGAGGCGATGGAGGTGCATAACATCACCCCTGAAGTGCTCTTAGGAAAAGAGCCTTTTCTACACACAGCGTTTGCCCAAAAGATTGTAGAGTTTAACCAAAAAGAAAACTATCTCATTGCGCATAACATTCCATTTGACTTGGGTATGCTTCAAAAAGAAGGGTTTGAAAACCACTACACGCTTATAGACACCTTGCGCTGCGCCAAACATCTTCTTCCCAATAGTCCCAGTCACAGGCTTCAGTACCTGCGTTATGCACTGGGGCTTTACCAAATAGAACAAACAGAAGCAAACACGCTTGGCATCACCATTAAAGCGCATGATGCCATCGGTGATGTTTTGGTGATGAAACTGCTTCTTTCAAAACTGGTGCGCCTTGTGCAGGAACAACATGCACAAAGTAATCCTATGGAAAAACTTGCCGAACTAACCCAAACACCAGTGATGATCAAAACCTTCAAGTTTGGAAAATACAAAGATACAGAGATAGCTGACATCGCAACAAGGGACAAAGGCTACCTTAGATGGATGATGGATAATATGGATTTGGATGAAGATCTGCGATTTACCCTTGCCTATTATTTGGCTTAATCATCATAACACAATGTCAGACTATCGCAAATTTATCTAAGATCTTCACGTTGTTTCTGCCTGCTTTTTTAGCCTGATAGAGTGCTTCATCAGCACGTTTTACAACAGATTCGATGCAGGTTTCGCGTTGTGTATATTCTACAACGCCAAAGCTGGCAGTTACAAAAAACGTATTACCCCTGCTATCCGCAATTTTTTGTTTTTCTATCTTTTCTCTCAAGCGTTCACACAATACGGCAGCCTGTTTTTCGTTCGTCTCAGGCAATAAAAGCAAAAACTCATCACCGCCCATCCTGAACGCATAGTCATAATTCCTAATGGTCTCTTTGGCCAAGGTTGCTACAGACTGCAATACGGTATCTCCTGCGCTATGTCCATAGGTATCATTGATGTGTTTAAACTCATCCACATCGAACATCACCACCGATAAAATTCGATGATAGCGCAACACTTTTTTATACTCCAACTCCGAAATCTCATAATAGGCTCTACGGTTGTACAACCCCGTAAGCACATCTGTTTTTGCCTGCTTTTCTGCGATAATCTTACTCTCCCGTGTCATACGCATACGGTCTGCAAGTGCGATAGACAACAAAACTGCATCGATAAAAATGCCAAAGTCATTGGCTTTATACGTAAAACGCATAAAGGGAATCAAAGACAGCACAGCAGAAACCGTTATGATGGTACCCAACAGACCGCTAGTCGCACCCAGAAGAAAAAAGCGTGCCGAATTGTTTCCCTTAACCCATGCATACAGAGCCACACCAAAGATATAGATGCTTACAAGCATGGCAAAGATGATGGAGAGAATCACATGATAACGATAGGTGCCAAGAAGTGCTATCAGCACAGCCACCCCTGCGATAAATACAATCAAACAGCTTGTTAGCTTATAAAGCCTGGGGTGTTGGGTTGACAGATTGAGAAACGAACTGGCAAACAACAATCCTGCAACACTGAATAAAAAGATACCCGATGATTGCGCCCAATCTTGCACAAGGGGATAATCAAAGAAGAGATAGACATACGTATAGCCGTTATAGGCAGCATTCATAAACAAAAATGCGAGCAGATAGAGCACATACAGTAAATAGTACTTTTCTTTGATGCCAAAGAACAAAAACAGATTATAAAACAGCATGGCGATGATTCCGCCGTAAATCAAACCGGCACACAAGGTTACTTCAATATTTTTTTGAAAAAATGCAGACTCAGATGCCACTGAAAGTGATACGATAAAAGGATCAGGTGTTTTGACTCTCACATAAACTGTCGATTTACCAGACTCAAACAGATGGCGAACCGTGATCAAATGATGATCAACCGCTCTATGTGCATACACATACCCATTTCCCGCCTGATAACTTTGCATCTTGCCTGATGCAGATACAATGCTCACATCGACATGATCCAGCCAAGAAGGTTCAAACACGATGAGTCTAGAGACAGGGGTATCTTTTTTATTTTCTACCTCAAAACGATACCAAAATGCCGATTCTGTAAAACCATGTGCAGGAACAGCTTTAGTAACGGGGGTAAATTGTGCAGTCGGTAACTTGACAATCTGTGCGATCGCCATATTTGCAGATGGATCTTCATATTCAAAGAGTGCATGACCTATCTCATTGTGTGAAATAGAGAGATCTAAAGGAGGTTGTTGCACCTCTGCATAGATCCAAGAGAGTAAAAAAAAGGTTAAAAACAGTATTCTTTGCATCTTTTAGCTCCTTGCCAATACGATACAATGTTATTTGTTCTAAACATAACTTTATATTTATTCTAATAATACTAAAAAAATGTCATATTTAAATAAGTTATTTTAATTTTTCTTCAATCAGTGCATTGACTACCTGCGGATTTGCTTTGCCGTCTGTAGCCTTGAGGACTTGCCCCACAAAAAAACCAAAAAGTTTCGTGTTACCTGCTCTAAACTTCTCGACATTGTCAGGATTTTTAGCCATCACTTCATCGATGATAGGTACAATAAGTGCAGGGTCACTGATCTGAGTAAGTCCTTGTTCTTGAACGATGTGTGCAGGATCTTTGCCAGAGAGTGCCATCTCTTCAAAGACCTGTTTGGCTATCTTGGTTGAGATGGTCTCATCCTCGATCATCTTGACAAGTTTGGCTGTCTGTGCAGGTGAAAATTTACGTTCGTCTGCTTCTGTATCTTTGAGTTCTCGTGCTACTTCATTGGCTACGATATTTGCCAAACCTACCGGGCTGTCACATTCACCTAAAGCCGCTTCATAAAAAGAGGAAAGTTTTTCATCGCGTGCCAAAGTATTGGCTACTTCATGATTGAGTTTAAGCTCAGTGGTGTACCTGTCAAATAGCGCTTGCTCCCTTTGGCTCATGGGTACTACTTCACCTTCTATCTGCACCACTTTAGTCTGAGGTTTTGGTACAGGCTCTAGGTTGTCTGCTTTTTTCTTCTTGCTCCATGAGTCTTTGAGTCCTACAATCTTGTTGAACACAGGGTTTTCATCGGTATAATCCACAGGATCAGCATAAAAATACCCCTGTCTTTCAAACTGAAACCGTTCATCAGGTCTGTCTAAAATCACAGCAGGTTCAATCAGCGCAGTTTTGATGATCTGCAAAGAATCAGGATTGACATCATCCAGACTCTGCGGCGCCTCATCTTTAAAGAGTCTGTCATAGAGTCTTACTTCCACTTTTTTAGCCGATGCAGCATCTACCCACTGGATCGCGCTCTTTACTTTGATGCTGCTCGTGTCTGAACCACTTTTAGAATCAGGATGATACACTGCTTTGATCTCTACTACAGTGCCATCAGCATCTTGTATGACCTCTTTGCAAGTGATGATATAGGCATGTCTGAGTCTTACGGGCTGATCGGGAGTCAGACGGTTATAGTCTTTTGGAGGGTTGAGGCTAAAGTCCTCTCTCTCGATGTAAAGTTCTTTTGAAAAAGGTATGGCCCTGCTTCCCTCTTTTGGCACATCTTCAGGATAATAGGAGGCATCAAGCACTTCATTGCCATCATAATTTTCTATTGTGACTTTGAGCGGGTCAAGTACACACATGACACGCGGCACTTTGGTGTTGAGATCATCTCTTATGGCAAATTCAAGCTGCGCCACATCGACGGTGGAGTTTGCTTTGGCCACACCGATGCTGTCACAAAAACTGATGATAGACTCAGGCGTGTAGCCTCTTCTTCTGTACCCTGCGATGGTTGGAAGACGAGGGTCATCCCAACCGCTCACCTTGCCACTTTTGACAAGCTCCAAAAGCAATCTTTTGCTCATCACCGTGTAGTTAATGCCAAGCCGAGCAAACTCATGCTGATACGGTCGCTGTTTAGTAAGCCCCAGTGTATCCAGAACCCAATCATAAATAGCTCGGTTATTTTCAAATTCCAACGTACAGATGGAGTGGGTTATCCCTTCAATAGAGTCAGACAAACAATGCGCAAAGTCATACATCGGATAGACATGCCACACATCCCCTGCCCTATAATGATGCGCATGTCTGATACGGTACAAGAGCGGGTCTCTTAGTTTCATATTGGCAGCGCTCATATCTATCTTAGCTCTTAGGACATGTTCACCCTCTTTACATTCACCGTTTTTCATTTTTTCAAAAAGCGCCAAATTTTCTTCTACGGAGCGTTCAGCATATACGCTGCGTCGTCCAGCTTCAGTCACTGTACCACGGTACTCACGTATCTCCTCTTCACTAAGACTGTCCACATACGCCTTACCCATCTTGATGAGCTCCACCGCATAGTCGTAGAGTTTAGGAAAATAGTCAGAGGTATACCGCACACCATCCTCCCACTTAAACCCTAGCCACTCGACGGCATCTTTGAGTGCTTCGACATATTTGGTGTCTTCGGTTGTAGGGTTGGTGTCATCCATACGGAGGTTACAATGACCACCGTAGTCTTTCGCTATACCAAAATTGATGCAGATAGATTTAGCGTGTCCGATGTGTGGAAAACCATTGGGCTCAGGAGGAAATCGTGTCACCACCTCCTCATACTTGCCTGCAGCCAAGTCCTCTTCAACGATGCTCCGTAAAAAATCTTTATGCTCACTCATGCTTGTCCAACCCTTAGTTATAAAGTGTTGTATTTTATCCAATTTGAGCTTATCGGGTGGTAGAAAAAAAGTGTATCATGCAAGTGAAGACATAAAACAGTAGCTCATATAGCCTCTTATTTTTATCTAAACCCACTATAATGTCATCCTCATAAATGCAGAACTTTTGGAGTAAGACAGATGCTACGATTTGCCCCGTTGCCAATTGGTGATATGCACATAAACGAACTTCGTGTAGCGATACTCTCTTACCTGATTGCGCAACAAAAAAAAGAGCGTTTCATCGTGCGTATAGACGATACGGACAAAGAAAAAGTCATCGAAGGCAAAGATACCGAGATTATGCAGATTTTAGAAAAATTTGCTCTTAATCATGATACTGTGTTACATCAGAGTGAAAAAATGCACCTTTATCAGACGCTGGCTATTGGACTGTTGGAAAAAAATAAAGCCTTTGTCTGCACCTGTGGGGATGAACCACTTCAAAATGAACGCTACAGCGGCAGATGTTTTGAAGCAGACAAAGAAGAACTTGCCAAACTTAAAAACAGTTGCACACCATTTGTTGTACGGATTAAAAAACCCGAACTACCTATTATTTACCATGATGCCATGAGAGGTGAGGTAGAGAGTTCACAAAGTGAAATTGACAGTTTTGTGATACTGGATGCAAACGGTACACCCACGCATAATTTTGCCTCTGCCTGTGCCGATATGCTTTTGGGAGTAACGATGATTATCTCAACCCAAGCGCACATTTTGGATACAGCAAAACAAAAACATATCAAAATGCAACTGGGCTATGAAGAGGTGACAGACTATGTACATCTGCCTGATATTCTCAGTGATCAAGAGAACTTAACGGTTAAATGGCTGTTTGAACAAGGATTTATCCCCGATGCCATCATCAACTATCTGCTGTTGCTAGGCTATACTGATTCGCCCAGCGAGATATTTACACTGCCTGAAGCCATCGAGTGGTTTAGACTTGAAAAACTCTCAAAAGATACTGTCACGTTTGATCTGGAAAAACTACGCTTTATCAACAGAGAACACCTCAAAAAGATGAATGACAGAGACCTCTCAACCCTCTTTGGATTTGCCGATGCTGCCATCGGTAAACTGGCAAAACTCTATCTGGAAGAAGCAAGTACACTGAAAGAACTTGAAGCAAAGATTCACCCCATCTTTGCACCTAAAGATTTTGAAGGGGTGTGGGAACCACAAATGAGAACCCTCGAAGAGATCATCCAAAATGCACCGATGATAGACAGCTTTGAAGCGTTTAAACACTATATGCTAGATCAAAGCGGTTTTGAAGCAGGTCATTTTTTTAAACCGCTTAGACTGCTTTTAACCGGTGCAGAGTATGGTCCTGAACTCTGTGACATTTACCCGTTCATTAAACCTTATTTACTGGAGATTGCCTCATGAATGCCCTTGTCTATGCCTTAGTGCAAACCTTACATACTGTGATGAACCTTTATATCTGGATCGTCATCATCGCTGCACTGCTGAGCTTTGTTCGTCCTGATCCGTATAACCCTGTTGTACAGGTACTCTACCGTCTCACTGAACCTGTTTTGGCTTTTATCAGAAAAAAGATGCCTTTTGTAGTCTTCTCTGGGATCGATCTCTCTCCTCTTGTCATCATTTTAGGTCTCCAGCTGGTTGACAACTTCATGATGCGTACTTTACTAGGATAGAAACATGAAGCTAACCCGACTTACCCTAACCCTTTTGCTGCTTTGTGGCACCCTTGTACTTGAAGCAAAAACTTTTACCTTTGATCAGGTAAATACTATGCCAAGAAGTATCGAAAAAGACTACTATATCTGGCGCTTTCTGTCTCAGAATACCACTACAGCTGCCCAAGCCAGAGCTATCATCCAAGGTGCAACGGCGATCAACAAAAAACTGCGTGAATCATACCAGACACGAACCGGGCAAAACCCGCCTGCTGTTGCTCCCTACTCCACAGGTTGTGTTGCTATCCCGCCTAAAAACTGGAAAAACAGAAGTGTTGCCAATAAAAGTTTTAAACACGGGCTTGCACTGATGAAACAAAGCAAACCTGAACAGGCAGCGGCATACTTTGAGACGGCACGCAAAAACTACCCTGAAAAATACGATGTGGATAAATCTCTTTTTTGGCTCTATCTCAGTACCAAAGATCCTGCCTATATCAAACTTTTACGAGAAAGCTATCACGTCAATATCTACACCCTGATCGCAGCAGATACCATTAACGGCAAATACCCTAAGACCATCACCAAATCCATCTC
Source organism: Sulfurovum sp. (assembly GCA_011391015.1). Taxonomy (GTDB): domain Bacteria; phylum Campylobacterota; class Campylobacteria; order Campylobacterales; family Sulfurovaceae; genus Sulfurovum. The sequence continues at coordinate 15,409 of JAABRH010000019.1, read as the reverse complement.
AAAAAGCCGTACACCAGGATTTAACATCCAAAATCCAATCGACTGGGCAAAAGTCAAAATCAGGATGAACAGAAGTTACGACTTGCATGGCTTGGCGAACAACTACCAGTCCCAAGAGTGTATCGGGGTCTACACCTACCTTAAAGCCCAGGCCTCCAACCATATGGATGCCTACTTTCCGATGCCTTACCGCAATGCCATGAAAAATATGAGTCCACAACGCCAAGCACTGATCTATGCTTTGGCACGTCAAGAGAGCCGTTTTGTTCCGGCTTCTGTGTCACGCTCTTTTGCCTTGGGAATGATGCAGTTTATGCCATTTTTGATCGATCATGTCTCCAAAGAAAAAGGTGAGCGCATCGATTATGATGAGATTTTCAATCCCTATAAAGCAATCGAATATGCCGATTTTCACCTCGATTATCTGACCAAATATCTGCATCATCCGCTCTTCGTCGCCTATGCGTACAACGGCGGGATAGGTTTCACAAGAAGACACATCAAAGACCGTCGTAACTTTAGAACCGGACCGTATGAGCCGTATATGAGTATGGAAATGATGGGTAACGATGAAGCAAGAGAGTACGGAAAGAAAGTATTGACCAATTATGTCATCTATCTCAATAAACTGGGTGTGCCGACACGTATCTTCCCCCTCTTAAAAACACTTGCGACACCTTCACTAACAGACGAGTTTAGAAACTAAGCTTATTGCAGGCTAGAATGCCTGTTTGCTGAGTACATATTTTGCCACTTTGGCAAAATGTAAAGTACCCTCACCATACGAAGTACTTTTAAAGGTGAGCCTAAAATCTTTACCCTTTACATGAGGAAAAGTCACCAGATAATAACTGCCCCAATCCATGATAAATGAAAGCTCTTTGAGTCTCTCGTCGTTCTTATCCAGTCTGAGTGCTTCTTTGGCACTGCTGCCATTTAATGTTAAGATATACTGACCTTCTTGGAGTGTTTGCAGTACTTCATCTTCAAGATGAACCCCAAGAATAAAAACTTCATCACGGGTATCGTGTTTTTCATAGGTTTGCGTGTACAAATAGGTTGCAGTCAGCATGGCTTTGGTAACATTGCCCTCATAGAGCTGTACTTTTTCTGTTTTTTGCAGACGTTCATGATAGGTAGCATTGGCGTTATAGTCCTGCATAAGCTGACTCTCTTCTTTACTTGTACAGCCCAAAAGAAGGGCAGCAGTCGTCAATAACACTGTGAATTGAAGCAATGATTCCCCCTTGTATTCCTATCGATTTTAACATACATTCAATAAAGATTGATGTATAATCCAAGCAATACAAAAAAAGGTTTTTCGTGAACAAAAGAGTTGCAATGGCATTTACCGGTCCTTCAAACAGTGGAAAAACCACGCTTGTTGAAAAGATTGCCAAAATATTGATACAAGACCGCAAGGTTGCCATCATTAAAAACGACCCTAAAGACAAAGCACAGTTTGATACACAGGGCAAAGACAGTTACAAGTTTGCGCAAACAGGGGCCGAAGTGGTTATCACCTCCCCAACGCGCACCACCTACTTTTCCCAAAGAGAAAAAACACTCGATGAGATCGTAGCGATGATCCATCACTTTGATATCTTGCTGGTGGAAGGACTCAAAACACTCCCCTTACCCCGTATCGCCATCTTTAGAGGGAGCATTGATGAGAGTTATTTTGAGTGCAGTGAAGCCATAGCCATTGATGACTCCATCAGACTTTCAGAGTACAATATCCCGTCCCACATCACCGTGCTCGATCTAAACAACACTGATCAAATCATAGAGTGGATAGAAAACCATGCAAAAACCATCTAAAAAAGGAAAAACAGATGCTCACGATATTTAACACCATTAAAGAGATTGCCCTCAAGATAGACCATGCCATCAAAACCGAAGACCTCGGATACAGCGACAGCTCCAACTCTTCAGGTGAAGACCAGCTCAAACTGGATGTCAAAAGCGACTACATCATCGAAGAGGCATTTAAAAATGTCTCCATCGTCAAAGCCTTGGTGAGCGAAGAAAAAGACGGTATGCTTGAACTGCATAGCAAGGGCACATATACCATCTGCTACGATCCGCTGGATGGATCAAGCCTTGCGGATGTCAATCTCTCTGTGGGTTCGATCTTTGGTATCTATGAAGGGGAGCTTAATGGTGAAAATCTAGTGGCTTCAGCGTATGTGGTCTATGGACCGCGCATTGAGCTGGTGGTAGCCACCAAAGAAGGCAGACCTAAGCATTACCGAGCACAAGAGGGACTTTTTAACTTTATCGGTGAGATCACACTGGGTCAAAAAGGCAAAATCAATGCACCCGGTGGCACACAGCAGTATTGGAGTGCTCACCATAAACGTTTTGTTGATGCCCTTTTTATGGACGGCTACCGTCTGCGTTATTCTGGCGGTATGGTACCCGATTTGCATCAGATACTTCTCAAAGGCGGCGGTATCTTCTCTTACCCCGGTACCACAGATGTGCCAAATGGTAAACTCAGACAGCTCTTTGAAGTGATGCCCTTTGCACTGATGTATGAACAGGCAGGTGGTCAGGCTATCGATGAAAACGGTATGAGACTGCTGGATCTTGCTCCTTCACACCTGCATGACACCACACCCTGTTTTTTTGGTTCCAACTATGAGATGGCAGCCCTCAAAGCCCTTTACAGGATCAAAGTCTGATGGCGCAAGAGATACACGATGTGTGGCAGCAGGCTTTAGCCGAGAAAAAATCCGAGCTCGAAGCTTGTCAGAGGTCACACCAGCTTACAAGCTGCATGGCGTGCGAAAACATTTTAGACTGTGACGTGCGTGAAAGGTATGTCAAAGCTGTCTATGACAGCATGAGCAAAGGCGCAGGCGGCGGATTTGAATTTTAATCCATCCAGCCTCTATACAGGAGATAACCGCCCATGCAAACACTAGAACAACACATCGAAGCACTGGGCTTGCTCTACTATGAGTACAACCCCAAAACCCATACCTTTGAACCCGATAAAAACTACGCCAAAGAGGTACTGTATTTTGAGTTGATCAACATTACCCATCTGCTCAGTAGCCAAGGTATTGACTTTTTTGTACGAAATGACAACTCTATTGTCATTTCCAAGTCACGTTCACTGTGGAGTAGGATCAAAAGATCGGTGCAAACACATTTTGAAGAGAAAAAAAACAGCAAAATGAATATCTATATCCTCAATGATAAAAAAGTGAAATGGGCACAGAATCTTCCTGTCTTTGCCATACGCCCCATAGAGCAAACTATCAATTTAGAGGGCTATGATGCCTTGATTTTTACTTCCAAAAACGCCATCTATGCCATCGATGCCATAGATACCACATGGAAAAAGAAACCCGCTTACGTCATCGCACCCCAAACCGCTAAAATCGTCAAACAACTTAAAGGTACACTCAAATTTGCCGGAAAAGAAAAACACGGTAACGGATTTGCTTCTGAGCTCAAAGAAAAACTCAAAAAGCAAAAAGTGCTTTACATCAGAGGAGCAGAAGTAGTCTCCGATCTGGTCAACATACTTAACAGCGGTGAGACTGTCTGTGATGAGTTAATCGTCTATGAGACCGTTTGCAGGGAGTTTACGAGTAAAATCATCTTACCCAAAAATACAACCATCATCTTCTCTTCACCTTCTACCATCAAATGTTTTTTAGCCAACTGTGACTGGGATGAAAGCTTTAAAGCCATTGCCATCGGCAAAACCACTGCACAGTTTTTCCCGCCCCACATCACTCCCTTCATAGCCGATACCACTTCGCTGGAATCCTGCGTCAAAAAAGCCATAGAGATCAACACTTAAACGGTGCCGCTTTTAACCTGCCAGGCACGAAGCAATGGTACATCACCGACATTACAGCACATTTTGGCTAAAATAACTACCAAATTTATGCTACAAACTCATTTGTTTAAGGAACTGCCTAGATGTCTTGTCACAAAAAAGCCTATATCACGACTCCCATATACTATGTCAATGACATTGCCCATATCGGTCATGCCTACACTACCATCATTGCAGATACACTTGCACGCTACGCTAGACTCTCTGGACTGGAGACCTTTTTTCTTACCGGAACAGATGAACATGGTCAGAAGATAGAAGAAGCTGCCAAATCACGTGGTAAAACGACCCAAAACTACGCCGATGAGATCTCAGCAACCTTTAAAAACCTTTGGGATGATTTTGACATCTCTTACGATAAGTTTATCAGAACAACCGATGCTGACCATATGCAAGGGGTACAAAAAGCGTTCAAGGTGATGTTTGAAAGGGGTGACATCTATAAAGATACCTATAAAGGTCACTACTGTATCTCCTGTGAGACTTTCTTCCCTTCTATCCAACTTGTTGATGATGAGTTTTGTCCTGAATGCGGCAAAAGCACGACTATCGTGGAAGAGGAGAGTTACTTTTTTAGGCTCTCACAGTATCAGGACAAACTGCTTGCGTATTATGAAGCACATCCTGATTTTATCCTGCCTAAGAGTAAGAGAAATGAAGTCATCCGCTTTGTAGAAGGCGGGCTACAAGACCTCTCCATCACCCGTACCAGTTTTGACTGGGGCGTGAAGATTCCTGAGGAGATGAACGATCCAAAACATGTGATGTATGTCTGGCTAGATGCACTGATGAACTATGTCACTGCACTGGGTTATGGCACCGATGAAGCCAATATGGACTTTTGGCCGGCACGTGTACAGCTCATCGGTAAAGATATTTTGCGTTTTCATGCTATCTACTGGCCGGCATTTTTGATGAGCCTTGATCTGCCTCTTCCCACACACATTGCTGCACACGGCTGGTGGACGCGCGATGGGGAAAAAATGAGCAAATCCAAAGGCAATGTAGTCAACCCCAAAGAGGTAGCCGATGCGTATGGTTTAGATAATTTTCGTTATTTTATGTTGCGTGAGGTACCTTTTGGGGGTGATGGCGATTTTAGCCAAAAAGCGCTCATTGATCGTATCAACTCTGACCTTGGCAATGATTTGGGGAACCTTCTCAATCGTCTTGTAGGGATGAGCAGCAAATACTTTGAGGGTAAAATTGATTTAGCACAGGTAGCAACCTACCATCAAGCCGAACTGGATGAAGTCCATACTTCTTTAGAAAAACTTGAACCGCTACTGTATGAGATGCAGATACATCGCTATCTTGAAGAGCTCTGGAGACCGCTAAGCGTTGCCAATAAGGCCATCGATACCTATCAGCCATGGACACTCATGAAAGAAGGCAAAGAAGAAGAAGCCATGGCGCTCAACGGACTCATAGCAGCGATTTTGGCAAAAGTGGCCATTATGCTTTACCCTGTGATGCCTGCTGTGTGTACGAAAATTTCACAGGCTTTATGTTTTGATATAGACACCAATACTTGGCAAAATCTCATCAAAGAATCAGCCCTTCTACAGCCGTTTACACTCGAAAAAGTAGAACCGCTTTTCCCACGCATCGAAGAGCCGTTACTCGCGCAAATTGAGCCTATTGACCTTAAAACAGAAAGCAAAACCGAAAAAAAACCCCAAACGCAAGAGGAAGATAAATCTGAAGGCATCGCGCTTATCGGGATAGACCAGTTTTTCCAAACCTCGCTTAAAGTGGGTACGGTTGTGGCGGCAGAGGAAGTACCAAAAAGTAAAAAGCTTCTTTTACTTCAGGTAGATGTGGGTGAGCAGATGCCTAGACAAGTGGTTGCGGGTATCAGAGAATGGTACAGTGCAGAAGAGATACTCGGCACTCAGGTTTGTGTTGTTGCAAACCTCAAACCTGCCACACTCATGGGTATTAAAAGCGAAGGGATGCTCCTTGCAGCCAAAGACGAAAACGGTCTGTGTATGATACGCCCTGAAAAGCCAAAAACGGCTGGAACACCTATAGGTTAATAATGAAAATAGAAGATATCGTAAACCTCACAGAGGGAACACTGAGCAACACACCCAAAGTACAAGCCATTTCTGCTGCGACTGTGTACTATTCCAAAGTAAACCAGGGAGATCTCTTTTTCAGCTCAAACCAAGAAGAGATAGACCTTGCCATCACCAATGGTGCATATGCTGTGGTGTATGACAATCCTGACATCATCAGAAATGATGATGAGATAGCATGGATACAAGTCAGTGATGTCATGCTTGCAGCTTTTAAGCTCATCCGCTATGTTGCCATCAAAAAAGAGGCGCAGTTTTATCTGTTATCAGAGCATGAAATGACATTTTTAAAGATGATTTTAGTCCACAAAACCAATATCTCTTTCATCTGGAGTGATTGGCGTAAAGCCTTTGAGCAGATACTCAACTCCGAGGATTCTTTATTTGTGGGCACAGACAGTGAACTGATGCATCAGATTAAACCCGATATCAAAAAACTGGAAAAAGAGGTTGATGGCTATGCTGTAGCCGATACACTCTTTAAAACAACGTTTAAAGTAGGCGGCTATGTCTATCAGGAAAAAGATCTTATCCCTTTTCATCTTGAGTATCTGTTGCGTGTGGTGCATTTTTGCGATGAACATACCCTTGTTTACTCTATGGATAAACTCAGATACACTAAACATTTTATGCCGGTGTTCATCGATGGTCAGCTTAAAAGCACACAAGCCAGCAAAAGTGACAAGGTTGCTATCTTTACAGACAACATACCTGACATCGTAGAAGCTAGAGAGTACATCAAACGTAGCAATACCTGGGTCAAAGGCATCGTACTCACGCCACCTAAAACAAAAGTACCAGGCATTGACCGTCCTCACTGGTTTGAAAGCGAAGCAGAAGTAAGAGAGATACTCAAAAATACCCTCTTTAACTACGCATTTATCTACAATGCCGATAAAAGCATCCTCAACACCATCAAAGAAGACTACAGTCTTTTTTAACCTTTCTATCTCCCAAAAAGAGATAGAATCTTAGTTATTTTTACGAATCACTATGACACAAACTAGATTCCCAATCGAATTGGGAATGACGGAGTGGGAACTTGCCACATGCCAAGTCCAAAACCCTCTCAGCACTGAATTACCCAGACTCCGACATCTAGACTTGACTCTGCATTGCCTACAAAAGAGCCGGAGATAGGTGGGACGGACTCGGCTAGTGCTGCTACTGCTACGGGAATATGGTCGGAGCCTACTATGTCTCCGATGGTCGGGTCGAAGCCTTTCCAGCCTGCACCAGGTATGTAAACCTCAGCCCATGCGTGTGTAGAGCCGATTTCACTCACCATATGCGGTACATAAAGATATCCGCTTACAAAACGTGATGCGAATCCTAAACACTTTACTGCCTCCATAAAGAGTAATGCAAAATCACGACAAGAACCAGAACCTAAAAAAAGTGTGTCTTTAGCTGTTTGCACTCCAGGTTCTTCTCTTACAGTATAAGCCAATGTTGTATATATCAAGCGTGTGAGTTTTTGCAGTAAGGTATAAGTTTGAACAGCTTCATTACTCTTATAGATATTGAAAATCCAATTGTTTAACAGTACCCTTGTCTCTTCTTCAGGCAAAACCATATAGGGAGAGAGAAGAAATTGGTCAGAAGGTTTATACTTAAACGGGTATTCAATCGCATAATCCGAGACAATAAAGTCCAAAGGTGACTCGTTGTATTGCTGAATTATCACTTCGCTCTCAATTAAAAGTTGTCGAGTCAGTTGGTTAAAATTTGCTATTGCAACTGAATTGCCTTCTACATCTCTATGCCAAAATATTTTCACTTGCGGTGTACTTTTTAAAATAAAAGATTCAATGCGCAGTTCATAATCTTCTCTGGGACGCAAAAGCAAATGATGTGTTCCAAGTATGACATCATTTGAGTAGTTGTAGTAGGTGCGATGAATGATTTTATAGCGTTGCATATTTTATCCTGAATTAAAGGAGTTGTTATCTACAATTTTTTTACATAAACAGTTTGTGAAGTAGGATATAAAGCTGGTCCAAATTGATTGTAAATAGCGACATCTGCTGCATCGCGTCCATAGCCTATCGACACATATCCGCCTCGCATCTCAGCTTGTGTTGCATCGAATGAGTACCATCTATCGCCGACATAAGCTTCAAACCAGGCGTGCAAATCCATTGGCTCTAAACCGTGAAGATATCCGACTACCATACGTGCGGGAATGCTAAGACTACGACACAGTGCGATTCCAAGATGAGCAAAGTCTCTGCAGACTCCGGATTGTCTGGCATTGATTTCTACAGCTGAGAGTAAAGCGTCACTATGTTCAGGCTCAAAACGGATTGTATTTCGCAGCCAAATACTGATGGCTCTGACCTGATTGTAACCCAAAAGTTCACCTGCCGTAATTTCTGTCGCCATTTGGCTAAAGTGATCTGACTCACAGTAACGGCTAGGCAAGAGATAGGTAAGTACAGACTCCGGAAGGTTTTGAATTTCTACAAAATGCACTCCAGGTGCCTGATCAATATACTCTGTCGTTCTCACTTCTGCAGCAGTATGTATTGTAAAATTTCCTCTCGGGGCAATCAGTCTTTGGCAAAGGTTACCGTAAATATCCGTATATTCCATTACCGGGACACTGGGTACAATCTTATATTCTTCTGAAGCTATCCACTGATTTGCACCGCTTTGAGGTCTCAACATCAGTATAAATGGGGTGGGTACGGTAATATCGAATGACAAATCACAGCTTATTTGTAGCCACATACATCAAATCCTTTGCCAAAGCAGATAAAAATACAAATAATAATCAAAAACATTCTATGCCTACTTTACTTAATTTATGATAGATGTCTGAATTTTAAACAGCCGTACTTTATGGAAAAATACTCTTTGAAAATACTTTTAAAGTCTGTGTCTTTTCTTGCCTATTATTATACTATAATGCCTTCAAGTAAAACCAACTATGTCTCAGTGCTTAAAATGCACTTTTCACTTCTGAAATGTAATAGAATCCGAATGAATACACTTTCTATAAACTTCAGAATTAAATACAAAATATTGTAAAAAAAGGAACTGCTTATGCAAAAACTTACCACTGAAGGCCAAAATCTCGTCAATGACCTTTCCTCCAGATATAATTTGAGTGCAGATGCGGTCATACATATGATTATTGCTGTTAATAACGGCGGGGGAACAATGGCTCAGTTTAATTCTCCAGAGCTTGGTGGAGGCGGACAATGGATGCAAGGCGGTATGACTATGGTTGGAGATATGTTTAATTATGGTCTTAAAAATACTGTAAATAATTTATGCTCCGAAATTTCCAATGCAATATCCAGGATACAGATTTTTCCAAAAGCACCAGCAGGAACAAGAGAGAGCAACCAATGGTGGCCGACAGACTTAGGTGTTCCTTTTAGCAGCGGTGCTCAGAACAATATACGTTATGCAGTATTTCCTCACAGACTTGCAGTTGAATTAAATGGACAAGTTACAGTTTATGACACACTTGATCATAATATCGGCGGTGTTTCTCAGCAGCAAGGAGGAGACACTTCTTTGACTTTCAGCAGCCAATATGGAACTATTTCTGTTGCAACCCTGCCTATTGTTTCCGGTCAAGGCACTCCACCTCCGCAACAGACTAACTTTGCAGAGTCTTATCAAAATAATTACTCAAATCCAGTTCCAATGATGCTAGAAGTGAACACTCAACAAAGTGAATCGGCTAACACAATTATAGAACTAATTGAAAAGCTCTCTCAACTGCACGCTGTTGGTGTTCTAACCGACAATGAATTCAATTCTAAAAAAAGTGAATTACTGAGCCGACTTTAAATAGTCTGTTGAGGAAAATCCGTGAAGGAGATAGAATCTTAGTTCTTTTTACGAATGAGCACGATATTTTTTTGATTATCTCCTAGCACTTCACAACCAAACGCTTCACAAAGAACACTAAAAGTTTTGACTGTAAAAAAACTGATATGCGTAGGGTCCTGATGATAATACCAGCCAAGAAAAGCTTTGATATCATTGGGGTGAAACTGTGTTTGTAAAGCAAGATAGCCACCTGCGTCAAGCCCATTAAGCAAGACTTCAAAGACTGCTTTTGGCTGATGCAAATGTTCAAACACTTCAGTGCTGACAATCAGTTGATATTTTTTATTCTCTAGCGTGTTTTGGGGATGAAAGAGTGGGTCAAAGTAGTCACAGGGTATGCCATTTTCTTCCAGCATCTTTGCCAGCAAAGTACTTGCTCCGCAACCAAAATCCAATGCAGACTCAGGCTTCCCCACCAAAGGTAACACAAAATCCAAAAAACGCTGGAAATAGGCCTGATAGCCTCTGTCATTTTCATCATTCTGATGCAGAGCATAACGCGCTTTTTGGGTGTTTAGGTCTTGATGGTGTTCAGCTGACTTGCACAAAAAGTCGCAGTTATCGCAGACAAAGTAGCAAATAGCAGTTTTTGTATCACAAAAAGAATGCATCTCGTGATGACAGATAGAACAAAGCATTTTACCCCTTTAAAACGATTGTTATGTTACTATTAAATCAATTAATGCAAGGAATACCGCGAAATGAAAAGAAGAGAGTTTATAGCCAGTACGGCTTTAGGTGCAAGTGCATTGGCACTGGGCGGATGTCATAGGCCTGAAGACAAAACAAAAACGGCAACATCCGGCACAAACCGAGGCAAAAAAGTCACCCTTAAACTGGCTACCTCATGGCCTGCGCACTTTCCCATCATGGGTACAGGTGTCGATGCGTTTGCTGCGCGCTGCGCTGAACTTAGCGGTGGAAGTCTTGAGATCAAAGTCTACGCCAAAGACATCCTTGTACCGGCGCTACAGGTTTTTGACTCTACTTCAGCAGGACAGATAGATGCTTTTCACTCAGGAGTGTACTATTGGAAAGGTAAAAACCCTGCTTTTTCTATCTTCGGAGGTATGCCGCTTGGGCTTGTGAGCGAAGAGATGATCACCTGGATGAAGTTTGGAGGTGGTTACGCACTTTGGCGTGAACTCTATGCTACATTTAACCTCTATCCGCTCATCGGAGGCACTACAGGCCCCCAAATGGGAGGATGGTTCAAAAAAGAGATCAACACCCTAGCCGATCTTCAGGGACTCAAGATGCGCATCCCTGGGCTGGGGGGAGAGATCATGAAAAAACTGGGTGTCAATCCTGTGCTCTTGCCAGCAGGAGAGATCTTTACCTCACTAGAACGCGGCACCATAGATGCTACCGAATGGGTCGGGCCTGCACTTGATAATATGATGGGCTTTGCCAAAGCAGCACCCTATTACTACACAGGATGGCATGAACCGGGCTCTATACTTGAACTTACTTTCAACAAAGCAAAATGGGACAGCCTGAGCAGTGAACACCAAGCCATCATCACAGCTGCAAGCGAAGAGATGACAACAAATATGCTCCAAGAGTTCCGCTATGAAAACGCCAAAGCTTTTGCCACCCTCCCCAAAGAAGTTCAGATCAAGACATTCCCCAAAGAAGTAATGGATGCAGTCAAACTGGCCCTTGTAGAAGTACTTAAAGTTGAAAGTGCCAAAAGCGAGGACTTTAAACGCGTCTTAGCCAGCTACGAAGCCTTCGTGGCACTCAACAAACCATGGGACGACATCAGCACAAAAAACTTTTTGGAGATTAGAGGGTAGTTTCTGCCCTCATTATTATAAAAATATTCCAAAAGGGATAGCAACTAAATTTTCATCAAACTCTATCACTATGTCGCCATTGTAAAATACCACACCAAGGCACTTTTTCCCACTTTTACTTTGAAAATCGATAATATGTTTAAAATCATCTTTTTTAATGCTACTACTTTGTTTTACCTCTATCGCAAGTATCTCATTGTCTATCTCTATGATGAAATCAATCTCTTTTTTGTCATTTGTTCTGTAGTGATAAAGTGCGCTATTTTTTTGTAAATATGCAAGGTGTTTTTGTAGTTCACAAAAGATATATGTCTCAAAAACTTGTCCGCTATAAGGCGAGCTAAGAAGTTTCTCTTTTGTATCAATCTTGAGTAAACTGCACAGTACACCTGTATCATTGAAAAACACTTTTGGCGTTTTAGTAAACTGTTTACCGATGTTTGCAAAATAAGGCTTCAACACTGTAGCTTGATAGATACGACCCATAATAGAAAGATAGTTGTCAGTTGTGACATCTTTTATACCAATATCATTACTTAGATGTGATTTGTTGAGCAGATTGGCACTTCTTGAAGCCAGAATACCAACAAACTTTATAAAGCTGTCTATATCTCGGATATCTGCCAAATCTCTAGCGTCACGCTCTATATAGGTTGCAATGTAGGATTTAAACCACAGGTCTCTTTGCATCCCTTCTAGCATCAATATTTCAGGGTATCCGCCGTCTAAAATATGTTCAATGGTTGTCTCAATATACTCTTTTTTAGTCAGCTTAAAGTCTCTTGCAAGCAGTTTTTCTATCACATTTTCGTATGGTTTGTCATTTTTCTCTTTGGAGCTCAAAGGATGAACCCTTAGTTCGCACAGTCTACCCACAAGTGTATCTTTTGCATCTTTATGGTCAAGCACATTTGAGCTACCTGTGAGCAAAAAACTTCCATTGACTCTTTGCGTATCGATATACATTTTCATATATTCAAGAAGTGTGGGAACTTTTTGTATCTCATCAAGACAAATGGGTAGTTCAAGGTTTCCAAGAAATGCTTTTGGATTCTCTTTTGCATACAGTCTTAATTCGCCGTCATCAAAAGTAAGGTAATTTTTAAATTTTTCAAGTGCAAGCGTCGATTTACCTACTTGTCTTGCACCATTTAACAAAACGATAGGAAATGTTTCAAGTGCAATATTGAGTATGCTCTCAAGTGTTCTTTTTTTCATATTTACCCCTATAGTAGTAAAATTTATACTATTATACTATAGTAATTTTTAAAACTATCTCATTCGTCATTAACTACAAAAGGATGAAATTTATTTTGAAAACATCTCATAACGGTATTGACCCATAGGGGTATCTTCGCGGTTCCCCCACTCTTTCATCGAGGCATCATAAAGACGAACATTTTTATAACCCAGCACACCAGAGAGGACAAAATAGTTAAATGATGTCTCCAGCCCTCCGGTACAATAGACAATCACTTCTTTATTCTTATCTAAACCATATCCCTCTTTAAACACATTTTCTAGCATCGCTTTGGATTTGAGGGTATACGCTTTATCTACAGAATAATTCCATGAATAACTCATGCCACCACGGATATGTCCGTTACGCTTGACAGTCGGGGTTGGAGTGACACCCAAATACATATCTGCAGGTCGCGCATCGATCATCGGAAGTTTTCCAAGATGGTTTTTTACATAGCTTAGATCAGCGATTTTCGCCGAATCTATTTTAGCTTTAAACACCGTCGCTTTCACAATCGGCTCTGTTTGATTCAATGCTAATTTAGCATTTTTCCACGCTTGGAGACCACCGTCTAAGAGTGCTACATTTTTCACCCCATGGTAGTGAAGTGCCCAGTAAATATAGCTCGCTTTTAAAAGGTCTTTTGGCTCATTGATCGGTGCATAGAGAACAACATCACTTTTTTCATCGATGCCCAAACGCGAAATTTCGGCTTCTATTTGTTCTACGGGGCGGATAGAGAGAAACGTACCGTTATCGAAACGCCATTTACCTATGTGTGTATTCATCGCATTGGAGATATGTTCTTTCGCGTACAAATCTGCTTCTGATACTTCGACAATACGTAGTGTCAAATCATTTTTATGTTCATTGAGCCATTGTGGCGTGACGATCGGTTCGATGGCAAAGAGTGAAAGGGTTGTAGCAATCAGTGAGAGAAATAATTTCATGGATATCCTTTAAGATGTGTGAGTGAAGTATAGGTAAAGAATACTTAAAGGATAATTTTTTTCTTTTAATTTTTGCTTAAACTGATTTTACGAGAGAATCTGGCAACCCCTGAACGCCTAAGCATCCCAAAAAGGAAGCAGAAGCTCTATCTGTTTGTCATTCAGTATCTTGAGGCTCTCTTTGAGGCATTTGAGTTGTATTTTGGTGGCTTCAGCTTTAAGTTTGGCGAGTGCATCCACTTTTGGTGCGATAGTCTCTAAAGGTTCATCATCGACTGAGAGTTCGATGATCTCATCTTCTAGTTCTTTCGCTTTTTCTTTGATATCACCAATGGCTTTTAACGTTTCACTTCGAACAACGAGTAATTTGCTTTTTTGCTCATCACTCAGCCCAAGGCTCTTTTTGTCCCAATGCATCACAAGCAGTTTAGTCAGATGGGGTAACTCTTCACGGTTGATGAGAAAAGGTGAGTTCAGTAGCCCGTTCACTTTGTCGTTTCTTTGTATCTCAGTAATCATGCCCACAAACGCTTTACTAGGATATGTCGCCATCACATAATCCGCTATGGCTTCAAGTTCGTTCACCGATACCGTTCCTTTAAGTGAAGGCATCACACCAAAGCCTTGCACCTTGTTGGACTCACACACAGACTTAGAAGCATCAGGGTTTTGCACATAATCTACAATGAAATCTTTCATCGTTTTTTTGTCTTGCATATCAAGACCTATATGAAACATCACCGCATCCATCGCAGGTGCTTTGAGTTCTGGTATCATTTCTGGCTTGGGTGTGGTGAGCATATGACAACTCGCACAGTGTTTTTGTGTCAGCTCAGCACCGCTTGCACCAAAGAGCATGGAGCTTGTGAGCGTCATAAAGGCTAAGGTTTTTTTCATAAAATAATTTCCTTCTGGTAATGTGTTTCAAACAGTGTACCTTAACACTATTAACTAAGTGTGAACTCAAAACTCAGTATTTTTTATTCGTATGTTCCAACAAATCTTTTGGGCTCAACCCGTCCATCAGCCCGCCTAGGTTTCGCAAAGAAAAAAGCTGTACATTTTCGCCTTTTTCTTTTTTGAGTTCGGAGGAAAATTTGTTTTTGGAAAAAAGCACAAAGGCTGTTACATCAAGCCTAGCCTCTGAACATTTTTCTTTGAGTTTGCTCAGTTCACTTTTAGTCGCTTTTACTTTAGAGTATTTGGTCGCTCCGGCTATCATCTCGCCCGACTTTCTTTTGATGAGAATGTCTATCTGGGTATGTTTATCCCAATACCCGCCGATGCCAACGATAGGGTCTCCAGCGAATGCCTCCTTGAACCCACCTTTGAGCATCTCCAAAACCAACCCATCATAGATAAGCTCAGAAAAACCTGCGTTGATTTGCTCCCAGTGGGCTTTCATCTCCGTATAGTCACCCTCTTTGATACTCTTGTAATAAGGAGAAACACAGGCAAACCAAAAGCGCATAAAAGGTTGCACAAAAAGCAGTTTATCAGAACTACCCTCTTCTTCTTTAAGGGGTTTTTCCACCGACTTGTCAAAAACCAAAAAACCGCTTTTGATGAGCCAGTCTATCGCTTCTTCTCCCTCTTCTCTTTTGACCTTTGCTTTTTTAAACGCCGCA
>JAABRH010000018.1 GCA_011391015.1 Sulfurovum sp. | reverse complement strand
AGCCTCTTAATATCCGAACATTAGTTTGGAGTTTCTAGGAAGCTCAGTCATTTATGGCGGGGTGGTTCACCCCAATATTTCATCTTCTACCGAGACCAAAATATCGGTATCGGCTTTCAAATCTATCGTGGGGTTAAGTCCCTCCACATCGAGTTCTCTTAGTATGAGCTTCATTGCTTCTATGCGCGCCTTGTGTTTATTATTCGAGCGGATAATATGCCATGGTGACTGTGGTGCATGGGTTCTTTCAAGCATCTTAATCTTTTTTTGCGTAAACTCATTCCACATCGCTTGCGCCTGCATATCTATCTCGCTGAGTTTCCATTGGCGCAGCGGGTCTGTTGCGCGCCTTGCAAATCGCTCCTGCTGTATCTCTTTGGAAACACTCAGATAGATCTTTATCAAATGGGTACCGTGCTTAATGAGAGACTCTTCAAAGGGTATGACCGTATCTAAAAAGAGTTTATACTCTTCGTATGTACAAAAACCAAAGATAGGCTCAACCATCGCCCTGTTGTACCAACTCCTGTCAAACAAGACAATCTCGCCTCCGCGGGGAAAATGTTTGACATATTTTTGAAAATACCACTGTGATTTTTCTTCATCACTAGGCTTGCCCAATGCCACCGTACGACAATGCTTGGGGTTGAGATACTGTACAATCGTCCCGATAAGACTTCCCTTCCCCGCCGCATCCCTGCCTTCAAACAGAATCACGACCTTTTTCCCATGCTCTTCGATTTGATTGAGCATTTTGACAAGCTCAGCCTGATACACCTCAAGCTCTTTCATCCTGCCATAATAGAGATCGGCTTCACTTTGACGCTCTTTCAAGCTATTATTCTCTTTCTGCAATACTTCCATCATATCTTCACAGGATGTCTCTTTTTTAGGCTGCATCTCTCTCCTTTTTAAACCCTATTTCTTTCCCTAGGCCCTGCTGCTTATGCACCGATATTGTCTTTTTTACGACGACGTTTTTTATTGTCAGGGCTTGGTGTGATATTTTTTTCAATATAATCCATCATTTTACCTGCAATATCGATACCGGTAGCTTTTTCAATACCTTCCAATCCGGGAGAAGAGTTCACCTCCATCACCAGAGGTCCCCTGTCTGAAGGAATCATATCAACACCGCACACACCAAGCCCCATCGCTTTTGCTGCAGCCAATGCCGTTTCACGTTCTTTGCTGTTGAGCTTATATGACGTGGCACTTCCGCCTTGATGCAGGTTAGAGCGGAAATCCCCTTCAGCCCCTTGACGCTTCATCGAACCTACTACCTCTCCATTGACAACCAAAGCACGTATATCTGCACCTCCGGCTTCTTTGATAAACTCTTGCACCAAAAGGTTGACATCCATACCGTAAAATGCATCCAAAACCGACTGCGCGGCTTTTTGTGTCTCTGCCAACACCACACCGACGCCTTGGGTTCCCTCAAGAATCTTGAGCACTAAAGGCGTGCCGCCGATAAGCTTGATGACATCTTTTGCGTTGGCTTTATTGGAAGCAAATACGGTTTTTGGCATATCAACATCTTGTCTTGCAAGCACCTGAAGACTTCTGAGCTTATCACGTGAACGTGCGATGGCAAGGTTTCCTGCCACCGAAAATGCACCCATGATTTCAAAATGCCGCACCATAGCAGTCCCATAAAATGTACGGCTTGCCCCGATACGAGGGATAATTGCATCGGGAACAGGTAGCAATTCACCCTTATAGACAACAGCTAATTCGCCTTTCATGATTTCAATCGTACACATCAGATAGTCTATCACACGAACGTTCCATCCCTTTGCCTGTCCTGCTTCCAATAACCGTTTTGTAGAATAGAGTGCTTCATTTCTTGAGAGTATGTATACCGTCATTTAGACTTCCTTTGTTGTGATAAATTTTCGCGAAACATCTACTAAATAACGATGCGACATAAACCGTCTTCCTATCAGCATAGGATACCTCATATTTTCACGATTGCTCAATGAGATCTCCGCTTGATAACTCTTACACCCTAACTTCAACAGAGAATGAATAAAGATTCTCTCTTCACTTTCTCCGTTTGAACTTTTCACTTTTTTACGTTTTGCAATGGGTAAAGTAATTTTTTTTCCATGATAGGCAGAATGAATATCGCCATGCAGTAAAAAAGTAACTTTATTGCCATGTATCACAATCTCATCGCAGTGTATCGAACAGGAGTCTGCACCGGTATCAATTTTTGCATCCAAACCAAAAAGATCAAGTTCAGGTAAATCGATAGCTTCAATGTATCCTATAATTTCCACTTCTTTCCTTTATACTCTATTTAAATAAAGTGCTTCAAGCACCCTAATCGCATCCATTACAGCAGCAATAGAAACGGTTTCACTCGTCGTATGATATCCTGTTGTAGGTAACTGAAATGTTGTACCTTGTATCGCACCTTCACTTGCCTTCACCAGCCTGCCCATCTCTGTGCTTCCCAGCGAATAGGTCGGTTTGTTTTGCACTAAGAGCTCTTCATTCATCTTTACGATAAATTCATCTTTGTACCCATACTTGATTGACAGTGTGTGACAAATTTCTGTAATCTTGCTTGTCAGCGGTGAAGCAAAGGGTGCATTCGCATCTTTGTGTCGCAGTACGATATGTTGTGCATCTGCCATTTTTCTATCGGGATAAGGACTGGTATCGAGTACCAAGAGTTCATCCGTGCAGACATCTTTCCCTCTGAACCATTCTAGTAAAAAACGCCAGCTTTTACCTACTTCTTCGGATGCGGTAAAAAAGGCTCTGCCCTGATATCCTCTCTCATACAAAAAAAGAATAATCGCCGCACTCAGTACATTGTCAAGCTGTGCAGAAAGATGCCCCTCTTCATACTTGAGCGTATCCACAAAAGCTACAGGCGTACCTGCATACAAATGCTCCAAACCTTTTACATTAAATAGAAGGTTTGCTCTGCGGTCACACATATAGGCATTATCTATCTTGCCTATGCCCAGATAGGCTCCTGACCACGGATTGTACGCTTGTACCCGCTGATTGATAAAACGTTCGATAATGTCTTTATAAGTTTTCTCCGCTACCGAATCTCCGGTAAGATCTCCTCTGTTATGCGCCGTAAACGCTGCATACTGAAACTCATTTGGACCGGTACAAACCAAACCATGACGGTCTATATGTGCGCTGATCATCCCGCTTTCGGGCTCACTTCCTTCAGCCACCAATACCCCTTCATACATGGTGGTCTCCACTCCAATCTCTTCAAGTTCCCTTTTGAGCACAAGAAAAAAAGGATGTTCTGCCCCCACCACTGAAGGCGTACGGATAAGCTGTTTAAGGATATCAAGAAAGCGTTCCATCCCCATGGTATCCAGCATACTTTCACGCATATGTTTTAAAAATAGTCCCTTGAACACTGCCTCTCCTTCTTCTGACTTCTACACCGGCTCTCTTGCATACTATCCTTATAAAAAAGAGGGGCTCCCTCTGGTTTTGATGGTATAGTATTCTTTTTTTGTGTGTTGATTGTGAATTACTTTAAGGTATTTCAAGGCTGGTTAAGAACAACCTTGTTTTACAAATAAGAGCAGCAATAATCCGTAACGCTTTTAACTTCTATATCAAATGAATTGTTCGCCGGTACATTAAAGGACTCTCCGGCTTGAACACTGATCCACTCGTGCGAATCTGGCAGTTTAACATTGACCTCACCTGAAGTAATCTCCATCAATTCTGCCGCATCTGTACCAAATGTGTACTTACCAGGCAACATAAAACCCAATGTTTTTCTGCTTCCATCAGAAAAACGCACCGTACGGCTTGTCACCGCGCCGTCAAAATAACTGTTGCCCACCAGTTCCACATTTACATTCTCAAATTGTTTCATTTTTTATCCTTGTTTTATTGACATCCGACACACTCTTGGCTTCTGTCTTCAATATCATTTGAAGACTCAGGTGACTGAGAACGTAGGTAGTAGGTAGATTTAAGCCCAAATTTCCATGCATTCATGTAAATCTCATTGAGGTACTTCCCGCTGGCCTTATCAAGGGTGATAAAGATGTTCAGCGATTGCCCCTGATCAAGCCATTTTTGACGAATCGCACCTGCTTTGATGAGCGCATTTTGGTCAAGGTCATATGCCGGGGTATAGTACTGCCAGGTATCTGCTGTGAGGTTAGGTGCGGTTACAGGGATGAGCCCTGAGAGGTTTTCTTCAAACCATTTTCGCTTATAAACAGGCTCAATCGCCTGTGTCGTACCTGTCAAAATAGAGATGGAAGAGGTCGGTGCAATCGCCATCAGATAACCGTTTCTCATACCGTCTATCTTCACCTTCGCCTTCAGCGCCTGCCAATCATGGCTGTAGCCAAAGAGCCCGCCTCTGTCAACCAGTTTACACGCATTTTCATTGGCTTTGTCTATAGGGAAGATCCCCTTTGACCAGTCTGAACCTTCAAAGGTTGGGTACTTGCCTTTCTCCAGTGCTAAGTTACTCGATGCTTCGATCACATAATAGGAGAATGACTCCATCACTTCATCTATCTTGGTCAGATGCTCATGGCTTCCCCACTCTATCTTCGCTTCAGCAAGCATCTGCGCTTCACCCATGACACCCAGCCCGATGGAGCGTGATTTTTCATTTGTTTTTTTCACTTTTGCCAAGGGGTAGAAGTTCAGATCGATCACATTGTCAAGCATACGAATCGCTGTAGGCACAACACGTGCCAGATCTTCTTGGGTATGTATTTTGGCAAGATTGACCGAGGCAAGGTTGCAGACTGCGGTGTCACCATCTGTTTTTTCTTTATCAACGATCCAGATTTGTTTACCGTTCAGGCTGTCAAGCGCAGTGACTTTTTTTGCCGGTTTTGTCGTGCCGTTGCCTACAGTAAGCATCTCGTTTTCATCATGCGCTTCACTACTGCCGTCTTCAAATATAAAACGTGTTTTATACGTATTGGGTGCAGTATTTTGGAAAATCTCCGTACAAAGGTTTGTACTTCGGATGACACCTACATGTTTATTAGGGTTGGCTTTGTTTGCCGTATCTTTAAACGTCAGGAAGGGGTTGCCCGTTTCAAAGTAAGAGCGGAGCATCTCTTTCCAAAGACCTTTGGCTGAAATCCTCTCTCTGGTAATCTTCTCTTCTGAGTTTTCAAGCTCTATATAGCGTTTCTCAAAATCTTCACCATACAGTGTTGTCAATTCAGTCACTTCAAAAGGATCAAAGAGTGTCCACATTTCATCTGCTTCAACACGTTTCATAAAAAGGTCATTGAGCCAAATCGCCGGGAAGAGGTCATGAGCTCTTCTGCGTTCTTCTCCTGAGTTTTTTTTCAAGTCAAGGAAATCACGAATATCAACATGCCATGGCTCAATGTAGACAGCTATCGCACCTTTACGCGTCCCCAACTGATCAACTGCAATCGCCACATCATTGGCAATCTTCAAGAAAGGCACGATGCCTCCTGCAGCATGTTTGTGTCCATCGATGAAGGAGCCCATCCCACGAACTAAGGACCAGTCCCAGCCGATACCCCCGCCAAACTTGGAAAGCAACGCCATCTCTTTGTAGCCGTCAAAAATCCCTTCAATGTTGTCAGGTGTTGAGCCAATGTAACATGAACTGAGCTGATGTCTTGGTGTACGCGCATTGGATAAAGTTGGTGTTGCCGCCATCACTTCAAACTTGCTCAGAATGTCGTAAAACTTCTTTGCCCATGTTTGGCAATCAAATTCATTTTGTGCCAAGAACATCGCTACACCCATAAAAAGCTGTTGCGGAAGCTCTATGGGTACTCCTTCTCTGTTTTTAAGCAAATAACGATCATACAGGGTACGGATACCCAAGTAATTAAACTGCAAATCCCGTTCTGGTTTGATGTAGGCATTGAGATCATCCAAATCATACTTGTCTTTAAGCCCCAGTACGATGCGGCCCTCTTTTTCTCCCGTCTCAAAGTATTCACGCAGATGATGATACCCCGTAAAACCCGTTACCTTGTGGTAGGTGTCATACAAAAAGAGTCTTGCAGCCACAAAAGTCCAGTCAGGTCTATCGATGTCTATCTTGTCTACTGCCGTTTTAATGAGTGTTTGCTGTATTTCTTCAGAACTGATCATGTCACGAAACTGAAGCTTCGCATCGACTTCAAGTTCACTTTGGCTTACACGCACAAGACCCTCTACCGCAGCTGCGGTGTATTTTTGAATCTTTGATACGTCTAAGGTTTCTACTCTGCCGTTTCGTTTCACAACTCTGATCATCTTCTCTCCTAAAATCAATACTTATGCCCAAATTTGGACAAAATAATAAGTTTGATTTTACTCAAATTAACCTTGTGTACTTTTGAAATAGTGTATCATTTTTAGGCATTTTATTTATAAGATTTGGTGATAGGCGAAAAGAAGGGACAGGACTGATTCCTCACGCACTCTTTACAGAATTGCGTGGGGGTAAACAGCCTTATTTAAAAACACGGGCAAATATTTTATCTACATTCTTTGTGTAGTACTCAAAGCTGAAACACTCACGTATCTGCTCCTGCGACAATGAAGCTCCAAGCTCTTTATCTGCCAAGAGATACTGAAGATACAGCGATTCACCTTTTTCGTTCGTTGTCGGTTTGCCTTGTTGTATCTCTTCCCATACCCGCATGGCATTGCGCTGTACAATCTTGTAAGCATCTTCACGGCTCACGCCTGCTTTGGGAAGTTCAAGCAGTACTCGCTGTGAAAAGACAAGCCCTCCTGTAAGATTGAGGTTTTTCATCATGTTTTCCGGCATCACTGTCAAATTGGCGATGACATTGTTCATGCGGTGTAGCATAAAATCTGAAGTGATAAATGCATCAGGCAACCAGAAACGCTCAGTAGAAGAGTGCGAGATGTCTCTCTCATGCCACAATGCCACATTTTCCATAGCAGGTATAGCATACGCACGTATCATACGTGCCAAACCTGTAATGTTTTCTGTCAAAATAGGGTTTCTTTTGTGTGGCATCGCTGACGAGCCTTTTTGCCCTTTGGCAAAATATTCTTCACACTCATACACCTCTGTACGCTGCCAATGCCGTACCTGCACTGCAAACTTTTCCACACTTGAAGCAAGCAGCGCCAAAGCAGTAGCAAGTCTGGCATATCTGTCTCTCTGGATGACCTGATTAGATGCAGGAGCAGGCTTTAATCCGAGCTCTTCCATCGCATACTCTTCGAGTTCAAGTGGCGCATGAGCAAAATTCCCCATCGCTCCTGAAATTTGTCCTACGTTTATGACTTCCATGGTTTGTTCAAGATTTTCAAGATGACGCGCCATCTCATCATACCATACGGCTAATACCAAACCAAAGGTAATAGGCTCACCATGAATACCATGGCTTCTTCCAACCATGAGCGTCATTTTGTGCTCCAAAGCTCTTTTTTTGATGGACTCCATCATCATTTTGACATCTTCTATGATGATAGCAAGTGAAGCAGTCATCTGTAATGCAACGGCAGTATCTACTGTGTCAGATGAAGTCATTCCATAATGAAACCATCGACTCTCTTCACCCAATGTCTCAGAAACAGAAGTGGTAAATGCAATCAAATCATGTCTAGTTACCGCTTCTATCTCATCAATACGCTCGATAGAGAAACCTGCATTTTTCACAATCTTTTGTGCATCATCATCGGGAATCAGCCCCAGTCTATTCCACGCTTTGACAACAGCGATTTCCACATCCAGCCATGCCTGATACTTTGCCTGCATCGTCCATTTGCTTGCCATTTCTTCCCGCGCATATCTTTCAACCATTGCATACCCTTATGTATCTAAAAATTTGATACAATTCTAGCAAAAGAGCAGTTACATAAAGGTGAAGCGGGTATGCCATTTGTTAAAGAGCGTTTTACTGTACCCCAAAAGATGCCCGCATTTTTATTCATTATGCGTACTTTCAACTTCTCCCAAGGGCAGGCGCAGCGGGTACTGGCAAAAGGCAGACTGCTCATAAACGGTGAGTCTGTTTTCAATACTGCCCACACAACCATCGAGGGTGAAGTCGAGATCGTCTACTTTAAACCTGCTACACAAGGAAACCAACCCCTTTTTCACAATAAAGACTTTATGGTTTTTGAGAAATTTTCAGGTGTTTTGGTTCACCCCAATACCATGGCTACCCCCTACTCACTTTTGGACGAAATACGTACCATTGGAGGCGACAGTGCCAATGCTGTACACCGCATAGACATGGAAACATCAGGACTGCTTTTAGCCAGTAAACACAAAAAGGCAGAAACCCTCCTCAAAACAGCTTTTGAAACCAGAAATGTCCAAAAAACCTACCTTGCCTGGGTGGATGGCAAACTCACTGGACCTTTCTCTTCCCACGAACGCATCAAAATAAACAATGACTACAGTCAAAGTAAACATAAGGTTTTTATCTCAAACGAAGGGAAGGCTTCTCATACCGACTTCATTCCGCTTGAGTATGACGAAGCACTCGATGCTACGCTTGTAGCCTGTTATCCGCACACGGGGCGAACACACCAGATACGTGTACATTTGTTTCACGTGAAACATCCTATTTTAGGTGATCCCATTTATGGTACAAGCTTCAAAGCGGCAAATGACTATTTGGAAGATGCCCTAAGTGCTGAGGAACGTTTAATCGCGATGGGTGCCAGCCGACTCATGCTTCATGCACAAAGTTTGTCGTTTCGCTTAGGGTCAAATTTTCACCTTGAAAGCAGGAGTGATTTTAGCCGCATGCGTCACCTTGTCTGCGCAAAAGAAAAAAGGGTTTTTAACAAAGAGTAGCCTAAAGTCCAAAGGACTATTTTTCATCATCACTTCGCGCATCATATATAAACCAGCCCAAGCCTATTGCAGCGACAAGGATGATAAAACCCAACATAAACAATTCTAGATTTGGCATCTTACACCTCTGCTTTTAATTCTTGTTCTCTCAGCTGACCACACGCTGCAGAGATATCCAGCCCTTTGGACTCACGAATGGTACAGTGCAGTCCTCTTGCTGTAAGATACTCCTGAAAAGCTTTCATCTCTTTTTCACTTGGTCGTTTAAATTCTGTCCCGCCATAAGGATTAAAATAGATCAAATTGACCTTTGCTTTAATCCCGTCCAAAAGGCTCAACAACTTCTTCGCCGCAGAGAGATCATCGTTGACATCCTTGATGACAAGATACTCAAACATCACTCTTTTTCTATCATTGACAGGAAAATTTTTTACTGCAGAGATGATGGACTGGATATTATAGGCTTTATTGATAGGCATCAACTGTTGTCTGAGTTCATCGTCTACCGCATGCAAAGAGATGGCAAGATTGATGCCAAGCTCCATTTTACCGAGCTTTTCTATCTTTGTACTCAGACCTGATGTAGAGATGGTTTGCCTGTGTGTGGCAATTGCCATGCCCTCCGGTTCTGCAAATATCTTTACCGATTTGGCAACAGCCTCAAGATTGTCAAGCGGCTCACCCATACCCATGTAGACAATATTGACACGACGGTTGGCATCAATGTTGTTATCTTTTTTGATCATACGCAACTGTTCGACTATTTCTCCTGCTGTCAAATTACGCATAAAACCGCCCTTTGCAGTCAAACAAAACGCACACCCTACTTTACACCCTACCTGAGAGGAGATACACACCGTATAACGCTCCTGATGCTTCACAGAGCCATCTTCGTGGTACTCTTTTTCTCTCATCAACAACAGTACCGCCTCAATGGTATGTTTATCATGAAGTTCAAAAAGATATTTACGGCTTCCATCTTTGGAGTTTTGTACCATAACGGTCTTTAGAGGTGCAACCGTATAGGTTTCCTCTAGTTTTTCACGCATCTCTTTGGGTAAATTGTTCATCATCTCAAATGAATCTGCATACTGATGATAGATCCATTGATAAATCTGTTTAGCCCTGAACGAAGGCTTGATGATATCAGTCAGTTCTTCTCTTGTCAAATCTTGAATTATTTTTTTTTCCATATTTTCCCCATCACTCTCTACTTATTAGAGAATTGTATTGATAGCTAAGCTATCTTGATCGTACATACGCTGTAAGCCTTTGCATTGCTTCTTTATGATTGCGAAGAAAGTCTTCATGTGCACTGCTGTTGCAATAATTGGTCACTATAAAAATACCAGCTGCAGGTATACCAAATGTTTGTGCCACTTTTAATACCGCATAGTATTCCATATTTTCCAAATGAATATTTTTAGCAAGGTATGCCTTAGCAACCTCTTCATCCCTCGTGATATAGTTGGAAGAATTTACCAGTGTTTCACGTGAAACATCTTCTGCTGCGGATACCATATTATCTACAGGCGTGTATGCGTTCATGGTGAAAAAACTGTTTTCTATGTTGGTTGCCGTTTTAGATTCGATGATATCAAAAATATTTTTTTCGCCATAAGAGCCTGCGGTGCCCACAAAAAGTAAAAATGACGGCTTTTGTGACACACTCAGTCTGGTTAACTGGATTGCAACATCAACCAACCCGATACCCACGGGTACCGCAAAGTCAAACTGCTCCTTTTCTCCTGCACAAATGAACATCGGTTTACATTCTAACCGGAATGTGATGCCGGAGAAGATACTGCTTAAGTTCCATAATATCGATCTCTTTAAAATGAAACACTGAAGCCGCCAAGGCTGCATCCGCATCTCCTAACGTAAATGCTTCTTCTATGTGCTGCATCGTCCCTGCACCACCTGATGCGATGACAGGAATATTGACCAATTGACCGATTTTCTTATTGAGGATATTATCAAACCCTGCTTTAGTGCCATCAGCATCCATGGAGGTTACAAGTAGTTCACCTGCGCCTCTATCGTAAGCCTCTTTTGCCCACTCAAGCGCATCAATACCCGTATCATTACGTCCGCCATGGGTAAAGATATGCCATCTGTTTTCTGCAACTCTTTTGGCATCTATAGCTACAACAATACACTGAGAGCCAAAACGTTTTGCCCCTTCTTCTATAAAAGCAGGTCGCTTAATCGCTGCAGAGTTGATACTTACCTTGTCGCACCCGACATTTAAAAGACTGTAGATATCGCCTAGTTCACGTATCCCACCGCCAACAGTAAGAGGTATAAACACCTCTTGTGCAACTTTTCGGACAACATCGACTATCGTATCGCGTCCTTCATGACTGGCACCGATATCAAGAAAGGTTATCTCATCTGCACCTTCTTCATTGTAGCGCCTCGCCACTTCTACAGGATCTCCTGCATCACGCAACCCCACAAAGTTTACCCCTTTGACAACGCGTCCATGGTTGACATCCAAACAAGGTATGATGCGCTTTGCAAAATAATCCATACTCAACCAACTTCCTCTTAAATTATGCTAAGATTATACAAAAATTATCCCAAATAGGGGATTAGCATAGAGTATAAAGGTTTATTGTAGTATGATTATTGAAAATTTAGCCGAATTTGCTTCCAAGAAATTTGGTCAGAATTTTTTAAAGAATGATGTCTATCTTCATAAAATCATCCAAGCGATGCCCAATGACGACCTACGCGTTGCAGAAATTGGGCCTGGCTTAGGTGATTTAACCAAAGAGCTTGTAAAAGTTCGAAATGTCACAGCATTTGAGGTTGATAAAAGATTATGTGAGCATCTTAAAACCGAATTTGAAGCACCTATGCAAAATGGTCGCTTTGAATTACGGTGCGGAGATGTGCTTGAGCGTTGGGTGTCAGGAAGCCTGCTGGATGAACCCTATCATCTGGTAGCCAACCTGCCCTATTATATCGCGACCACTATTATATTAAAAGCATTTAAGGATGAACAGTGCCAGTCCATACTGGTCATGGTTCAGAAAGAAGTTGCCGTTAAGTTTGCAGCATGTGTCAAACAAAAAGAGTTTTCTTCTCTTTCTGTACTTGCTTCAAGCGTAGGCGTTGCGACACTCTGTTTCGAGGTTGAGCCCGAAGCATTTGTCCCTGCGCCAAACGTCACTTCTGCAGTGCTTTTAATCGAGAAAAACCGTTCACAAGATGATGAAAAGTTTGAAGCATTTTTGAAAATTGCTTTTGCGCAACCGCGTAAAAAACTGATCAAAAATCTTATGGCTGTTTTTCCAAAAGATAGCGTCGATTCAATTTTTGATAAGCTGGAACTTGATTCTAGCTTACGACCTCATGAAGCTGAGACATCTATTTATCATCACATATACAATGAATTAAAGGATAATTTAGATGGAAAACAACAATCCGCACAACGAAAACAGTCAAAATCAAGAGCCAAAAACGCCCAGAACAGACAGTCCTAGAGACAGAAGACCCAATCCGCACAGACAACACAATACAGGGCAAACAGTCAACGCTCAAGGTGAAAACAGTCAAAGTCCCAACAAAAGACCAAACCCCAATTATAAGCCAAATCCAAACAAAAACCAAAATACTGAAGAACAAAACACAAATACAAATAACAGACCCAATCCGAACAGAAGACCAAACCCTAACTATAAGCCCAATCCAAACAAGAACAGTGAAGAGCAAAATACACAAAGCGAAAACAGACCAAACCCAAATAGAAAACCCAACTATAACAGAAACAACGCCGATCAGCGAAACACACCTAATGACAACCGACCCAACAACCGACCCAACCCCAATCAGGCACATACACCAAACCGTAATGAAGAAAGTGCCAACAGAGGGGGGAATAAAGGCAAATCTAAAAGAAAAAACCCGACCACTGTCAATGAAGAGATGAGAGCTGCCCTTGAAGAAAACAACCGTGTAAAAGATGCGACCATGAATCCATGGAAGCAGATCAACATGAATGCCCAAGGAAAAGTACGCTTCACACCGCTTGGCGGACTGGGAGAAATCGGTGGAAACATGGCGGTACTTGAAACTGAAACCACTGCCATTATCATTGATGTGGGGATGAGTTTTCCCGATGAGACGATGCATGGCGTAGATATCCTGGTGCCTGATTTCTCCTATCTTCATACACTCAAAGACAAAAAAGTTTTTGTCATCATCACCCACGGTCACGAAGACCACATCGGTGCGATGCCTTACCTATTTAAGGAGCTTAAATTCCCTATTTACGGCACACCACTTGCGCTTGCTATGATAGAAAACAAATTTAACGAGCATGGACTGAGTGCAGACACAAAGTATTTCAATTTTGTCGTACTACGTAAACAATACACTATCGGAGATATGCAGATAGAGTGGATGCACAATACCCACTCCATTATTGATGCGTGTTCGCTTGCTATCGAGACGCCTGCAGGAACCATCATTCACACTGCAGACTTCAAGATAGACCACACACCAGTCGATGACTATACGATGGATCTGCATCGTTATGCTTATTATGGGGCAAAGGGGGTATTGTGTCTCTTTTCTGACTCGACAAACTCTCATAACCCCGGTTTTACCAAAAGTGAAAAAGTGGTGGGCAAAACCTTTGATGCACTCTTTGACCTTGCAAAAGGCAGGGTGATTATGTCAACTTTCTCTTCCAATGTTCACCGTATCTTCCAAGCAATGCAAAGAGCGGTAAAACAAGGCAGAAAAGTCTGTGTTATCGGGCGTTCGATGGAGCGAAACGTGGAGACCAACAGAGCGCTTGGGTTTGTAGATATCGAAGACAAACATTTTATTGAAGTACATGAAGTGCCAAAGTATGCTGACCACGAGATACTCATCGTTACCACAGGCTCTCAAGGTGAAACTATGGCAGCACTCAACCGTATGGCAACCGATGAACATAGACACATCAAGCTCAAGCCTTCCGATACCGTTATCATCTCCGCTTCTGCCATCCCCGGAAATGAAGGCTCAGTCTCTAAGCTAATGAACAAACTCATGAAAGCTGGTGTCACCGTACGCTATAAAGAGTTTGCCGATATTCACGTCTCGGGTCACGCAGCACAAGAAGAGCAAAAGCTTATCCTCAGGCTCATCCAACCTAAGTTCTTCCTGCCTGTACACGGAGAATATAACCACATAGCAAAGCATGCAAAAACAGCCGTTGAGTGTGGTGTCGATGAGAGAAATATCTTGCTGATGACCGATGGGGACCAGGTAGAGATCACGACCAAATACATCAAAAAAGTCAAAACAGTCAAAAGCGGTAAAACCTACATCGACAACCAAAACAACATGACAATCGAAAACGATGTAGTACTTGACAGACAAAAGCTTGCTGAAGACGGTATCATCAACGTGGTTGCCCAGATAGCCCAGAGCAACCAACGCATCGTAGGCAAACCTGTTGTGACATCACACGGGATTGTAGCGGATAAAGAAGATAAAAACTTTGCCAAAGAGATAGAAGTGCTTCTTGAGACAATGATGCTCAACATGAAACCTGAAGCACTCAAAGACCACAAAAACGTGGAAGAAGAGATTCGCAATGTGGTAAGAAAACATGTCTATCGGACCAAAAAGAGATACCCGCTTATCATTCCAACCATCTTTATTGTGTAATCTTTTGACAACTTCACTTTTAGAGAAGTTGTCACTCCTATGCCATCTATCCTCTAGCCTAAGCTATGATATAATCTTAAAAAACGTAAAGTACATCTATGAACCTCATTCAAATTGCGCAAGAGACATTTCAGATAGAAGCAGATGCACTGTACAAAGCCGCATCTAGGCTGGATCAAACCTTTTTAGATGCTATAGATATCATACTGGGCACCAAAGGCAAACTGATCATCACCGGTGTAGGCAAATCGGGTCTAGTGGGTGCAAAGATGGCAGCTACTTTTGCAAGCACGGGTACATCCAGCTTCTTTTTACACCCCACAGAAGCACTGCATGGGGATCTGGGGATGATTGGCAAAGATGACACCCTGCTTGCCATAAGCAGCAGCGGTGAAAGCGAAGAGCTCACTAAAATTCTTCCGCATATCAAACGTTTTGATATCCCGCTGATTGGGCTTACAGGAAACCCAAACTCCTCTCTGGGTGCTTATTCGGATGTGTTTCTTGATATTTCTGTAGAAAAAGAAGCGTGCCCGCTTGGTGCTGCGCCGACTACCTCTACCACACTGACCATGGCGCTAGGTGATGCTTTGGCTGTAGCACTCATGCAAAAAAGAGGATTTAGGCAGGAGGATTTTGCTTCGTTCCATCCTGGGGGTTCTTTGGGCAAAAAGCTTTTTGTACGGATTAAAGATTTGATGCGTACAAACAATCTACCTATTATCAACAGCACCACCCCACTCAAAGAGGCGATTGTCATCATGAGCGAAGGGAAGCTTGGGACGGTGCTGATTGTTGATGAGGCAAACAGACTCCTGGCGATTTTAAGTGATGGTGACCTCAGACGTGCTCTGATGAAAGAGGGGTTTAGCCTGGATCATCTGGCACTCACATACGCCAGTAAACACCCCAAAAGCTATACCGACACCGAACTGCTTGCCAGTGACGCACTTGAAATTATCGAACAAAGCAAAATACAACTCTTGGTCATAACTGATCAGTATGGGGCAATCATTGGCGTACTGCACATTCATGACCTCATCAATGCCGGAATTAAAAGTAAATAAGAAACGAGATACCATGAGACTGAACAAATACATATCACACTACACAAAATACTCGCGACGAGAAGCTGACAGACTCATAGAGGCCGGAGAGGTTACACTTAACAAAAAGGTATTGAAAGATTTTGGCTATGAAGTAGCCGAGGATGACCATATCTACGTTAAAGGCAAAGCGGTCAAAAAAACCACCGAACTAACCATCATCGTCTATAATAAACCCAAAGGCGTTCTGGTCACCAAAAAAGATGACAGAGGCCGTACAACGATTTACCATAAGCTACCAGGCAAATACAGACACTTTTTACCTGTTGGTAGGCTGGACTATGCCTCTGAGGGACTTTTACTCTTAACGGACTCTCCAGAAGTTGCTACGGCACTGATGGAGAGTGGTTTGGATCGTACCTACAATATAAAAATCGACAAACCCATCACTCCTGAGATGATCACCGCGATGCAAGAAGGGCTCATACTAGATGATGCCCGTGCAGGTGCCCATGAAAAATCCAAAATCTACAGTATGGAGTTTGCACCCTTTGCACACTATGAAATCAGAGCAGAGGGACAAAACTTTACCAAACTTCGTGTGACCATCACCGAAGGCAAGAACCGCGAGCTCAGACGTTTTTTTGCACACTTTGATGCCAAAGTGCTTGATCTCAAACGTGTCGCTTTTGGAGGAATTGAGCTAAATAATCTTCCTACGGATAAAACTCGTTACTTTACTAGAAAAGAGTATGATGATGTCCATAAGTTCCTCAAACGCAGACGAGCAAACGCCGAAATCGCTATGAAAAATGCTGCCAATGCACACAAACAGGAAGAACACAACAAACGCATCAAAGAGCAACAAGAAAAGACACCGGCAAAAGAAACAAAGAAACAACCCTTCAAGCCAAAAAAGTCTAAGCCAAAAGAGTAACCGTGCCAGCCCTTGCACTCAAATACCGACCCACAAGACTTGATGAAATGATAGGGCAGCCTCACCTTTTAGGCAAAGGTGCCATCCTCTCTCAACTCATAGAAGCCAATACCCTGCCCCACACCTTTCTTTACGGACCACCGGGGTGTGGCAAGACAACACTTGCACGGATCATCGCCTCTGTTTTAGATAGACCCTTTTATGAGATGAATGCCACTACACTCAAAATCGAAGAGGTACGTAAGATTTTCAAAGAGTTTGCACACAGCTTTCAAAAACCGTTGCTCTTTATTGACGAAGTACATCGGCTCAGTAAAAACCAGCAAGAAGTTCTCTTGCCCTTTATGGAAAATCATGCTGCACTCATCATCGGTGCATCGACTGAAAATCCTTACTATTCGCTTACTGCAGCAATGCGTTCACGTTCCCATCTCTTTGAACTTTACAGTATCGATGAAAAACACCTGTATGGCTATTTAGAACAGATTATCGCTAAAGAAGAACTCAGTGTAGAGGAAGCAGCAAAAGAGTATCTTGTTTTTTCAAGCGGTGGTGATGTGCGTGCGATGCTGAACTTGCTAGAAAGTGCTGCCGCAGTGCAAAGTCCTGTCAGTCTTGCTGTGCTCAAACAGATACGCCCCCATGCCATCCAGGCAGGCAGCTCCGAGAGCGAAAGCCATTATGAACTCACTTCAGCGATGATAAAAAGCATCCGAGGCTCAGATATAGATGCCTCGATCTATTATCTTGCCAGACTCATAGAGGGGGGAGAGCCTGCAGAGTTTATTGCCAGACGTTTGGCAATTTTAGCCAGTGAAGACATAGGCAATGCCAACCCACCTGCACTTACACTTGCTAGTTCTACACTCAGTATCGTTAAACACATCGGGTATCCTGAAGCGCGTATATCACTCTCTCAGCTTGTGATCTATCTTGCATCCTCTCCAAAGTCTAATGCTGCCTATAGCGCGATCAATGCTGCCATGCAAGATATCCAATCTGGTGCTACCCACCCTATTCCTTCTCATATAAAAACCCATGCCAAAACGTATCTTTATCCGCATGATTTTAATGGCTGGGTGGAGCAGTCTTATCTGAGTACACCCAAAAAGTATTACCAAAGCAAACAGATAGGATTTGAAAAAACGCTTTTTGAATGGCATGAAAAAATCACATCACGGTTTTAACACATTCCTATGCTAAAATAGTACAAAAAATGAGGATAGGTATGAAGAAAAAAGCGTTACAATTTACAATACTGATTACATTAGGTATGATACTACTGAATGGGTGCACCGGAACCGAAGCCATGCCAAGCAATGCGACCCAAACAGGTGCACTAACGGGTGCTGTGGCAGGTTCTGTTATAGGTTACAACACCAAAGGACATAATTCTGGACAACGAGCCCTTGTAGGTGGACTACTGGGTGCTGCTGTGGGTGCTGGCGTAGGTAATGCGATAGACAGTCAAAATCCAGAACCCGAACAAACAGGCGGATGGGAATAAAATTGAATAAAGGAATGAAAATGAAAAGACTCAAACCAATACTGGCTTCCTCTCTAGCCATTTGGATGCTGACAGGATGCTACAATCAACCTGGACTGGTTCAAGATGAAAGCTATGACCGTACAAAAACAGGTGCTGCAGCAGGGGCATTGGCTGGTTCTATGATAGGATACAATGTAGGCGGACATGATGCAAAAAGTGCAGTCATAGGCGGTCTTTTGGGTGCCGCACTGGGCGGAGGTATCGGCTACAGCATGGACAATCAAGCCAATGAAGTCGCGCGTGCACTGGGTACAGGAGTCAACAATGACCCGCTCGCTGCGCTTGATCCGAACAATGACATCATCGTCTCAAAAACTCCTACATATGTCAAAATTATGTTTAGAGATCCGATGATGTTTGCAACAGATTCTGCCGTATTGCAAAGCAGAGCAAGAGCAAAAGTGGAAAAAGTAGGAATGCTTTTAGCCAACTATCCGCAAACTGTAGTCGGGGTTGCAGGCTTTACAGACAGTGATGGAAGCTATGAGTACAATCAGGAGCTCTCCAGAAAACGAGCCTATAGCGTAGGAGATCTGCTTGCAGCCAATGGCAGACCGATGATCAAAGGATGCTCTCTTGACAAAGCCATTGCGCCCAATACCTCTTCAAAAAACAAAGCACTCAACAGACGTGTAGAAGTCTATCTCTATGCAAACAGAAGTGCGATGTCAGATCCTTGCCGCTAAGGGTCTTTATTTGAGTGTGTTAAGCGTTCGCTTGACCTCTTCAGCATTCATTGTTCCAGAAAAGTATTTCCCTTCAGCCTCATTGACGGCATTTACAAGCTTCACTTTTAACGCTTCTCCCCTCACCCGTTCGTCTATATATGTTTTCATGCGTGAAAAATCAGGGAAAAGTGCCAAAAGCTCTGTTTTCAAAGGAGAACTGTTCCATGCTTCTATTTGTATATCAGGGGTACTATCGGTTACATCAAGTATCTGCCGACCTATGCTGTCAACACCTTGATAGTGATCAAACTGGTGTTTTTTCTTATACTCTTCACTTTGAAACTTGTCATCTTCTTGAATACCGCCTATGAAATGCGTTGTAAAGTATAAAAATCCAACACCGATTGCAATAAAAATAAGTAAACTTCTATCCATCATAAAACCCTAATTATAATCTAATGTAAAAATTATACACTAAATACGAGAAAAGATGTTGAGTGAAAAAATGATAGTTGTAGCTGAATTTGTAAATTATGAGTGGTGCGGATGAGAGGACTCGAACCTCCACGCCGTAAAGCACCAGATCCTAAGTCTGGCGTGTATACCAATTTCACCACATCCGCATGTGATTGTTTTACATAACAATAATAAAAGTGGTACACCCATTAGGATTCGAACCTAAGACCCTCGCCTTAGAAGGGCGATGCTCTATCCAGCTGAGCTATGAGTGCACGAAAAAACATAACAGATACATTAATGAATAATTTTCAACTTTTGCAAATGTGATCAGTCACATGAGCCAACTGCTGAAGTTATCTTATGGTACGCCTGAGAGGACTCGAACCTCTAACCCTCAGATCCGAAGTCTGATGCTCTATCCATTGAGCCACAAGCGCTTCTTTCTATAGGGTGGTTACCCAAATTAATGACCAATGGGGTGGGCGACGGGGCTCGAACCCGCAACAACCAGCACCACAAACTAGCGCTCTACCATTGAACTACGCCCACCATACTTAACTGTTAAAAATCTAAATGGTCGGAGTGAAAGGACTCGAACCTTCGACCCCCTGGTCCCAAACCAGGTGCGCTACCAGACTGCGCTACACTCCGTTACCTTATAAAAAGGAACGCAATTATAATCAAAAGGGCAACGATTGTCAATAGATTTTCAAAAAAAGCATAAAATTGGCATTTTATTTCCCGTATTGGGGGTACTTTAGGCGTTAGTGAGTATAATAAATCCAACTACATACACAGGGCAACATATGAATACGATATTTGAATCAATTAACGGTTTTTTAGGGTCTATCTTCTTTTTTGACATTTTTTTTGGTCAAATCGAAGGTACCAGTATGCCCTTCATTGTTGCATGGCTGATAGCGGGCGGCATTTTTCTTACCGTTCGTTTTGGATTTATCAATGTACGGATGTTTACCCATGCTTTCAAAATCATTATCGGTAAATACAAAACCGTTGATGATGTAGGAGAGATCACCCCGCTTCAGTCTTTAACTACAGCACTCTCTGCAACCGTAGGACTTGGCAATATCGCAGGAGTTGCTATCGCTATCGCCATTGGTGGGCCAGGGGCTACTTTTTGGATGATACTAGCAGGCTTCTTTGGTATGACACTCAAATTTACCGAAGTGACACTTGCACAGATCTATCGTGAAACCAGACCAGATGGGCGTATCATGGGTGGAGCAATGCAATACCTTTCCAAAGGGCTTGCTTCCAAGGGGCATGTAAAACTCGGCAAAATCCTTGCTGCTCTCTTTGCCATCTTAGCCATAGGAGGGTCTTTGGGTGCAGGTAATGCTTTCCAAACTTCTCAAGCAATGGGTGTCGTATCGCAAAATATCCCTTTCTTTGAGACCTATCCTATTGTGTTTGGTCTCATAATGGGTGCTGTTGTGGGTTTTGTTATCATCGGTGGCATCAAGCGTATTGCCCGCACTGCAGAAAAAATTGTACCTTTGATGGTTCTGATCTATCTACTGGCATCACTATGGATACTTGTGGTCAATGCCTCGGATGTACCCAATGCATTATCTCTCATCTTTCATGAAGCGTTTGCACCCACGGCTGCAGCGGGTGGTCTCATAGGGGTTTTAGTACAAGGATTTAAACGTGCTGCTTTCTCTTCTGAAGCAGGTATCGGTTCTGCGGCCATTGTCCACTCTACGGCATCGGTTAAGTACCCTATTCGTCAAGGCATGGTTGCCCTATATGAGCCATTTATTGACACGATTGTTATTTGTACCATGACAGCACTTGTTATAGTCACAACAGGTGTTTATGCGACAGATGGAGAGTTTGCAGCGCTTGTAGCATCCAATCAAGGTGCGGCACTCACCTCCGCAGCATTTGCAACCGTTATCTCTTGGTTCCCTCTTATACTCTCATTTACCATTGTACTTTTTGCTTTTTCTACCATGATCTCATGGTCATACTATGGTGAACGTTCATGGACCTATCTTTTTGGGGAAAAATATACCCTTGCCTATAAACTCATCTTTGTTGCATTTACAATCATGGCATCGGTGACAAGTGCCTCTACCCTACTTGAATTCTCTGACTTGCTGATACTCTCAATGGCGCTGCCAAACCTTATAGGGCTTTATATCCTGCAAGGTGATGTATATGATCATTTAAAAGACTATCTTGTTAAATATAAAAGTGGAGAACTGGATAGGGAGTGCATAGAAAAAGGAGTGTGTCAACCTAAATAAAGCCAAGCAGAAATGGATTAAACCATTTCTACGCCACGCTCACCTTTGGCAAGTGCGCCGATGACATACCCATCGGTATTAGCAAGGACAGTGTCAACATCTTCGGGTTCAACCACCCATACCATCCCGACACCCATGTTGAAGGCTCTGTACATCTCTTCTTTGTCTACATATTGACTCATAAATTCAAAGATCGGCAATACTCTGATGGCATCTTTGTTTACAACGGCTCTTATGCCCTCTGGAAGGACTCTGGGGAGGTTTTCTACGATGCCCCCGCCTGTGATGTGGGCTAAGGCTTTGACGTAGGGTTTGTTGGCTTTATACTCTTTAACGTAAATGCGTGTAGGTTCAAGCAGCGTATCGACAAGCGGTTTGCCTTGAAACTCGGTATCAAGACTCATGCCCAACTTATCAAAAAATATTTTTCTGACCAGCGAATACCCATTTGAGTGCACACCAGAACTTGGCATCGCAATGAGTATTTGCCCTTCTTTGACATTGGCAACCGTATCCATCTCAGAACGCTCTGCAATACCTACGGCAAACCCGGCAAGGTCAAAGTCATTCTCAGAGTACATTCCAGGCATTTCAGCCGTTTCCCCACCCACTAATGCACATTCACTTCTACGACACCCCTCAGCGATACCTGCTACCACATCTCTTGCATTTTGCGGCAAAAGCTTGCCTGTAGCATAATAATCAAGGAAGAACATCGGCGTACCGTTATTGCAGATAAGGTCATTGACACACATCGCAACAAGGTCGATACCTACCGTGTCCAGCCTGCCACTCTCAATCGCAATGCGAAGTTTCGTACCTACACCATCGGTTGCAGAGAGAATCAC
Source organism: Sulfurovum sp. (assembly GCA_011391015.1). GTDB lineage: Bacteria > Campylobacterota > Campylobacteria > Campylobacterales > Sulfurovaceae > Sulfurovum. The sequence continues at coordinate 6,476 of JAABRH010000018.1, read as the reverse complement.
AGGTTCTTTGTAGCCGGTTGGAAGTGCGTACGCACCTGCAAACGAACCGATACCACCTATGACATTTTTATCAAAAGTAGATTTTACATCTTCTTTAATGGCTTCTACAAATGCATTGCCTGCATCGATATCTACTCCTGCATCTTTATATGATATATTTGACATTATTGACTATCCTTCTCTTCACATTTGCATGCGGGGAATATTTTTTTAAGTATGATCAATCCCGGACAAAATCCGGTTAAGCCTGCAACAACCAACATAATCATCATAACAAATTGCACAATAAATGCAGCCGCAATCATGCCTGAACCTGCCAATCCCATGACAATGCCGAGTATGCTTGCCTGTATAATACGTTGTATATTTTCAGCGCACATTAAAAAGTCCTTACTAAAAAATTAGGCGTATTATATCTAAGTTTAGCTGTTGAGTTTGCGCCCCAGTTTTTATTGATAGAGCGTTTCTTGGCAAAGCCAATCTACTACTCTTCGGCAGAGGGCTCACATGACTGGTCATGTTATGAATGAAGTTTGCGCCCTAGTTTTTCTTCTACTGAAGCTACTTTGTTTCCCAATCTACCGACTGGACCCTCACGCCAATCTATCTTGATAGAACTGTACACACGACCGCAATCTTTTTGGAGCTCCTCATACGCTTTGTTGATAACGTCTAACACTTCTTCCACTGTTTTGCCCTCTATGATGGTACCCATGGGGGTAAGCTGATACGCCAATCCACTTTTATCGACGATATCCAATACTCTTGCCACAAAAGCGCTTTTACTCTGGGTTTTTTCTGTCGGGAACATTGAAAATTCTACTAATGCACTCATAATTATCCTTTGGTATTTTTGATGTTATAACAGATTATAGGTTATAATTTGCCACACAAAGGATAAAAATGACGGATCTCATTGTTGTAGGTTCCGGTGCTGCGGGGCTCATCGCTTCTATCGTTGCTGCAAGAGCAGGTCAAAATGTGACAGTGCTTGAGCAAAATGCAAAGATAGGTAAAAAAATCCTGGTCTCAGGCAATGGAAAGTGCAACATCACCAACCGATATATCACAACAAACCGCTTTCATGGACACAATCCTGATTTCATAGAAAAAAGTTTAGAGAACCATGGTTTTCAAGTGGTAGAAACGTTTTTCACCTCTATCGGACTTGCGCTCGTTGAAGGCAAAGAAGGCAAAATATTTCCTTTGTCACTGCAGGCAAGTACCGTAGTTGAACTGCTTGAGTACGAAGCAAAAAGAGCAGGGGTACAGATACTGTGTGACTCTGCCGTCACGTCTTTGACCAAAAATACAGACACCTTTACTGTAGAAACCGAACAAGGCTCACATACCTGCCACAAACTGCTTTTGGCTTCAGGTTCACCTGCCGCGCCACAATTAGGGGGATCCAACTCTGGCTACGCTTTTGCCACAAAAATGGGACACACACTCATCCCGCGTCAGCCTTCATTGGTACAACTTTGTAGCGAAGAGAGTTGGGTGAAAGGCTGCAGGGGAGTGAAAATATCAGGTCTTGCCAAACTGTATGCTAACGGCGAATACATTACTGAAAAAAAAGGTGATTTACTTTTCACTGACTATGGTATCAGCGGACTGGCAATACTTGATTTGAGCCGTGAAGCCAGTATCAGACTTGCTAACTTTGACTACTGTGAACTACGCCTAGATCTTATGCCGGCACTCAGTAAAGAAAAGCTCAGTAATCTACTGCTAAACCGTATCAACAGCGGTAGTGAAAAACCGATAGCACTTTGGCTTCAAGGTATCCTGCATAAAAAACTCATACCCGTCATCTTGGAGCAATCCAAATGTAAAGCCAGAGAAGAAAACAAACTCGATAGAAAAGAAATAAATAAACTTGTACACTCCATCAAAAACCTCAAACTGAGCATCTCTGACACCAAAGGCTTTGAAGGCGCAGAAGTATCCACAGGGGGCATCAACACAGAAGAAGTAAACCCGCTAACGATGGAATCAGACCTTGTACCAAATCTTTACTTCGCAGGAGAGATACTCGATGTTGACGGTGACAGAGGAGGGTTTAATTTTCACTTTGCTTGGGTGAGTGGAATGAGGGCAGGGAAAAATGTTTAAGAGCACAGAGTTTAGTGCTCTTTTATTTACTGTTTCGCTTCCACGTAGGCTGTATGATATGACCTCGCCGTACTGCTTTGACAAGAAAGAATATACCTGTTGCAGTGCAGAGCAAAAAGACGATCAACGAAGACTCAAGTCCAAATTTTCCACCTGTTAGGAGTTCTGGCCCCTCTATCACAGTACGCAAAAGTCCCGGATGAAAGGCATTACCGGATGTCTCACCTGAAAATATTGAAGCCTGTGTAAAGTTAAACGACATATGAAAACCTATCGCCATCCATAAGCGACGCGTAAGCATATATACAGCTACCAGAAGTACTCCTGCCTCTATGGAAATAAAGAGTGCACCTTCGAGTGTGGCATCTGGATTTGACAAATGCACCAAACCAAAAATGAGTGATGCCACAATCAGCGCAATCCAACTACCAAGATACTCTTCTGTCACACGAAACACAACTCCACGAAAAAACAACTCCTCAAAAAAAGCCGAACTGATAGCCATCGGCAGTGTAAATAGCATGAATGGCCAGGGATTTAACCCATCGATGTGAAAATACCCAAGGAGCATCAAGATGATCACGGCTGCAGTGTAGAGACCTGTACCAACCAATAGACCACTACCAAATTCACGTCCCGCACCCGCCAATGAAAGTTCACTTACTGGGCGCCGTTCCACAAAATAGACAAAGCCGATATAAATGGCGAGGGCAAGTGTCACCATGGCAAGCACGACAAAAAGCGCCATTAACGGCTGTTCCTTGTAATCTTTCATATAGCCGTTGCTGATGACCATTCCATAAAATAGTATACCGCCTAATAACGGTAGTCTGATGAGCGGGAAGCGAAGAATCCCAAGGATTTTGTCGGGGGTGAAAATAGATTGTATGTTCATTGTTCAACCTTTATAATTATTTGTAAATATATCATTAACACATAGATACTATTGTAATATTTTTCACATCTATAGAAATACAAAAACCATACAAATAAGTATCACAAGACAGACTAAAAAAGAATCATATCCTAACTCTACATCTGTAGCTATACTCAAAAATTGTAAACTATCCCAAAACCCATGGATTAATAGTGGCAAAAGTAAAGTATTAAAATACGCCTCTAAATTACAATAAAGAGACGTACAGATGAAAGTTGAGCTTAGTTTTTAATAAGCAAAAACTTTTTATGCCCATCAAATTGACATTGAAATTTTTTCATGCCCTTGTTTCCAAGATCAGCATCTCCTGATACAAAATAACCCAATGCACCCAAATGAACCACTTTACCTGTCTTAACATACATCGGTTTTGTATTGTATTTAGCCGATACTTCCCCGCGGCAAAAAGCTTCCATATTTTCTTTTTCTACCACTTTGCCTACTGGCTCATGATAAGTATTGGATTGCATCTCTTTACTTTTACAATTACTACCAGTGTCAACTTCTTCTCCCTCATAATGTTTCAGTTGACATACGCCATTGGCACCATTGGCCCTTGAATACATCGGATCAGCCAGCGTACCATCTGGGTTGATAGAGATTGACACGGTAATGTCTTTATAATTTATATCATAAGCATTTTCATTATATTTTTTGAGTTCTGCTGTATTGCCGTTAATAAACACATAACCGCCTTTTTCAGCATGCACGTCAATATTGGTTGGGCATGAAGCATTAAAGAATGGTACTCCTGCGTAAAGAGACGAGGATACACATAGAGTAAGTAGCGAGACTGTAAATTTTTTCATATGATTTCCTTATATTTGTATTTAAACGGTATATTTTAACACAAAGTAAGATGAGTGTGTCCCGAAAATCATAGTAAAAAAAGGGTGGGGGGAGATGACGAGAGCGTGTTTGGCTTGCTGCCGAGACGCTCTCAAATAGAGCACAAAAGAACTATTTAGCGTTCTTTTTGTCTCTTGCTAGTCTTTTTCTTTCGTTCTCATCCAATGATCTTTTACGAATTCTTACAGAAAGTGGAGTCACTTCGATGAGTTCATCATCTTCTATCCATTCCATTGCTGATTCAAGCGTAATAGGTCTTGGCGTAATCAGCTTAATGGCTTCATCCGCACCTGAGGTTCTCATGTTTGAAAGCTGTTTCCCTTTAAGTGGGTTCACATCCAAATCTCCTGGTCTTGAAGACTCACCAATGACCATACCGCTGTAGACTTTATCTTGAGGATTGATAAACATGATACCTCTTGACTGTAAGTTGAAGATAGAAAATGCAACCGCTTCACCTGTATCCATGGAGACCAATGCACCCGCCGTTCTGCTTTCAACTACACCAGAGTAAGGTCTGTATTCCAAATAAGAGTGGTTCATAATACCTTCACCTTTGGTATCTGTCAAAAACTCATTTCTAAATCCGATGAGTCCACGTGCAGGAATCTCAAACTCAAGTCTTACTGTACCATCAGGCATTGGAGCCAGTGAAGTCATGTTCGCTTTTCTTTTTCCAAGTTTTTCGATAGCAACACCTTGGAACTCTTCGGGGACATCCACAACCAAGTGTTCAAACGGCTCCATTTTTACACCATTTTCCTCTTTTACAACAACTTGCGGACGCGCAAGAAGAAACTCAAACCCTTCTCTTCTCATATTCTCCGCCAAGATACCAATCTGAAGTTCACCACGACCTGATACCAAAAACGATGCATCTCCCATAGGCTCCATGCGCATCGCGATGTTTGTTTCCATCTCTTTTGCAAGTCTTTCTGCAATCTTATTTGATGTGACGTGTTTACCTTCTTGACCTGCCAAAGGTCCATTGTTTACAGACATGACAACCGAAAGAGTAGGCTCTTCAACGTGCATAGGATCAAGTGCTACAGGGTTTGTTTTGTCACACACGGAGTCGCCCACATCGATGTCGCTGAATCCGGCAATAGCAACGATATCTCCAGCTTCTGCTTCTTGTATCTCGATACGCTCAAGCCCTTTAAATCCAATAAGTTTAGAAATACGACTTTTTGTTTTTTCACCTGACGCTTTAACCAATAGATACTCATCACCTTTTTTTACTTTACCATTAAAGATACGTGTAATCCCGATACGCCCTACAAAGTTGTCGCTATCTAGTGTAAAGACTTGCGCTTGTGTATCTGCATCAGGTGAACCTACAGGGTAAGGAACTTTGGTTAAAATAGCATCAAATAATGGTCCCATGTCGATGTTTTCATCTTCCATTTCCCATTTTGCATATCCATCTCTGGCCGCTGCATAAAGCACAGGGAATTCAAGCTGCTCTTCATTGGCATCAAGCGCAACCAAAAGGTCAAATACTTCATCAAGTACTCTTTCTGCATCTGCACCGTCTTTATCGATTTTATTGATAACCACTACAGGGATCAGACCAAAACCAATCGCTTTTTTCAAAACGAATTTTGTTTGTGGCATAACACCTTCTTGTGCATCAACCAAAAGAAGTACACCGTCTACCATCTTCAAGACACGCTCAACCTCACCACCGAAATCGGCGTGACCTGGGGTGTCAATAATGTTGATTTTGTGATCGCCATACGTAATTGCTGTGTTTTTAGAAAGAATGGTAATCCCTCTTTCTTTCTCGATCGCATTGCTGTCCATCGCTCTTTCTTGTACTTCTTGGTGTGCCGCATAGGTACCTGATTGTTGAAGAAGCTGATCTACAAGTGTTGTTTTACCGTGGTCAACGTGCGCGATAACGGCGATATTTTTAATCTTTTGCATAGTATGTCCTAAGGAGAGCCTAAGCAAGCTCTCATAAATTTTCGCGCATTATATCCAAATCTTACTATATAGAAGATTTATAGCCCGAATCCATAAATCTCATGGTAGGTTTTTACCGCATAGCGATCCGTCATCGCTGCAATATAGTCTGCAATCACCCGCTCTTCTTTGCGTACAGAAAATAACTCTTTTTGGTAGGGGGGCAACAGATTCTTATCTTCTCTAAACGCGGTATAGAGCCCCTTAATGCACTGTTTTCCTGCATACATTTTGCGTGCTATTTTTTGATGTCTGTAGAGTTTCCCCATAAGACGCTTTTTGAGTCTTTTAAGCTCACTGGCACTCTCTTTTGAAAAACCCAATGGCAATTTTACTGTTGCATCCAAGGTGGCACAAAGAGGAACTTCTTTTCTAAAACGCTGAGCACCCTCTTTTGAGTTTTCAATAAAATCTTCCACCAGCAACTTAATAAGCCCTGCAACAAATCGATGACGGTAGAGTGCATCTCCTCTATGAATCCCCTCTTGCTGTACCCGCTCATCCACTCTCAAACACAATGCATCCTCAAGTAAATCATCAAAAGATATAAGCCCATACTTGATACCATCATCTATATCGTGTGAAGTATAGGCTATCTCATCGGCAT
>JAABRH010000017.1 GCA_011391015.1 Sulfurovum sp. | reverse complement strand
TCTTTTCCATCATAAAGACGGTTAACACGCGCGATGGCTTGCAGAAGATTATGTTCTTTGAGCTCTTTGTCAATATAGAGTATCGCGGCTCGCGGTGCGTCAAACCCGGTCAGGAGTTTATCGACGACAATCAGCAATTCGATCTCATCACCCTCGATAAATTCGTCTTTGATCTTTTCGAGAAAACGTTCTTCGTCACCATATTTTCTAATGAGCTTATTCCACGCTTCGATAACGAATTGCTTGTTGCTCTCATCGACTTCGTCATGCCCCTCTCTCGTATCTGGAGCGGAAATGACAAAAGATGTTTTGACGTTCCCAAACTCTTCGAAAATAGAGTGATATTTGATCGCTTCATATTTACTACTAGTTGCCAGCATTGCTTTGAATCCTGTGCCCTGTACGTTTTTGATGAAATGCTCATTGATATCGAGCGCAATCATCTCAAGACGCCGTTCGCTTGAAGCGATTCGCTGAAATCTCGCCCATTTTCTTTTTAAGTCCATTTTTTGTTCATCATTCAGATCACGAGAAATCATCTCAAATCGTCGATCCAGACCGTTTTGATCATTCACCCATTGATCTACCAATCTGCCTTCATAAAGCAATGGTAAAACTGCATTGTCTCGTACTGCTTGATCAATCGTGTATTTATGAATCAACCCGCCAAATTTAGCAATAGAGCTTTTCTCACGTTTGAGCAGTGGCGTACCTGTAAAGCCGAGATAACAACCGTTGTCAAACACTTTTTTCATTGATTTATGCAGATCTCCGCCTTGAGTGCGGTGTGATTCATCGACGAGCACAAAGATGTTGGGATCGTCCAAGACGATTTTTTCTTTTTCAACCGTCTCAAACTTATGAATCAATGTAGTGATAACGCTCATGCCGGATTGTAGTTTTTCGATCAAATCATGACTGCTACTGGCACGTCCCGCTTTAATCTCACTATTGGCAAACGTCGCGTGTATCTGTCTATCCAAATCCGTTCTATCTGTAACCACGATGATTTTAGAACCTACGATATCGCGTTTGATCACTTTTGTGAGCATTGCCATAGTGAGCGACTTCCCGCTTCCTTGTGTATGCCATACTAGACCACCGCCACGTCTGCCGGCATTATCAAACACATTGATTTTTTTAACGATTTCTTTGATCGCAAAAAATTGCTGATAACGAGCCACTTTTTTGATTTTGTTGTCAAAGATGATATAAGAGTGCAGGATTTCGATCACGCGATTTTTACTAAACAGCGCAAAAATAGTTTTATCCAGCGCACTCGCCGTTCTATTTTCTATGAGGTTATTCGGTTCATTTTTAAACTCCTCCTCTTCCCATACAGCATAAAACTTTTTAGGTGTCCCGGCAGTAGCATATTTTGGGCTATGGTTATTTCCGGCGATGGTGAGTTGAATGTATTTGAAGAGATATGGGATCTCGTCTTTACCTTGATTTCGAATCATTTGAGAGATACCTTGCTCCGCATCTACACTTGATTTTTTCAGTTCGATCACTGCAAACGGGATACCGTTGATAAATAGTACCAAGTCAGGGCGTCTTGTCTTCTCAACTTCAGATGTAATTTGTCGGTTGACAGTAAACTCTTCTGCAACATGAAAGATATTGTTTTTAGGATTTTTGAAATCGATGTACTGAAGAGAAAAGCTTTTTTTGACGCCGTCAATTAGCTCTTCGTCATAGCTAGTGCCGAGCATGAGTTTGTCACTGATTTTTTGATTAGCACTCATCAGCCCTTCATTGAGTGGCACATTGAGTTCTTCGATCGCTTTGGCGATGTTTTTCGGGGAAAATGTATACTCTACCCCCTTGTATTCAAAGCCATTGATTTTTTGTAACTGTTCGAGGAGGATGTCTTTGAGTATTACCTCTCCGAGTTTCCCATTGCGAACTTTTACATTCTCTTCTTGGCTGATAAAGACATAGTCCATCTTTTTTAATAGTTCTATGGTGTTGTTTTGAATTGTGGTTTCATTTGAAATATTAGGATTCATATAACACTCCTAATCAAACTTCCAAAAAATATCAATAAAACTACACCTATAAATACTATGAATGATAAAGGTATTTTATTTTTCCAGAAACTTAACTTTAACTCAATCACAAGCCATTTAATGTGGGTTGCCCATTGCCAAAAGAACTTATAATGAGCATACCAGTCACTAAATAATATTTGCTTAGAGATAGTAATTGAATAAAATTTGTTTTCAATCTCTTTCATCTTAGATATATCTTCATCAAAATTCATATCATCACTTTTAGCTTTAACTGAATGATATAAACTTTTTAATTCGTTAAACAACTCTGTGATTTTTGAACCTGCTGTAGCATACTCATCTTTTTTATCATCGTATTTAGAAATATAAATACCAATTACCCCAAAAATAATCAAACTTGCAGATATAACTTTGATATTTAACTCATCTATAACAAGTGCTAAAATACCAATTGCTAAAGCACAAAAATTAAGTATTCCAGGTATTTTGTCAACTATATCAAATGTAGCAAAACTTTTTTTTGCACCAAAGCCAATGTTATAGGCACTTTCTGCTATTTGCTTTAATAAATCATTTTTTGTCATCAACACACTCCTTCACTAATTGGTACATGAATTCTATCTTTTGCAACAACTATATTATTTTGCACAATATAACATTCAACTACATGATCTCCACGAAAATTGGTTCTCTCTTTTTTTAAACTAGAACCTTTGACTATCTGCCCTCTAATCATATTCCTTTTTTGGGCTTCTTCCCCTCTATTTAACACTTTCCAATAAATATCAAAATCATCTTTCACCTCATTATGAATTATTTGAAATTTTAATTCTTTATTTGGTGATAATCTAATTTTACTTGCAAGAATATTCAATAGATTGTCCGTTCTGAATCCTGCTTGAGTTACTTCACAATCAATTGATAAATCATATCTAATATCAACATTGTATTTATCTTCTATAAACTCTTCTGTATTTGTCCAAGTTGAGATCGATCTATCCATAGCTTCCGTAGTCGCTTGAATTGCAGAAGGAAAACTTCTCCCAAAAATCTTTTTCCACTTTTGATTAGCATTCTTATTCTCTTGTGCTTCTATAGCTTCTAAAACTAATTTATGAGCTTTTTTAGCTCTACTTTGAAACTTCTTTTTTATATAAACTTTTTGATTACTGCCTGGTGCAAGTACATGATTTGTATTTTGTAGTTCAGATAAATATTTTAAAAAATCTCTAATAAGCCAGTCATAATATGTAAAACTCTTATCATCATAATATGTAGTTGAATTTAGAAAGTTATGAGCAAGGCTATCAATTAAAAGTCCACCCATTGCAACACCATGATAATTTTTCCAAGATCTAATCATTTTGCATAAGGTTCTTAGATTTTTATTTTTAGCTTGATGCAAATTTGCTATCGCTTTAATCTCAAGTCTAGGCTTTGTAGTCTTCCAATTACCTCCATTGTTTGTATCTGGATATAAAAAACTTCCATCTTCATATTCAAAAGCTGGTAATACTTCTATTTGATAGTTTGTAAAGGAAATTACAACAACTTGTCCATCTCCTCGCATATTTGTTTTTGGATATCTTGTTTGAATAGTTGTTTTCACTTCTTGTAACAGTGCAGATTGTCTACCATTTTTAAATCTTTCATACTCTGCCCAAGGCAATGTGTAAACCATATCTAAATCTGAAATACTCTTAATAGCAGTAAATCTACCATAAGAACCAACTTGCAAACTATTTGAAGTTGTAGAGTCAGTATTCCTATATTTACTATTCAATACTTTTGTGATTTCTCCATATCTATAACTGATTTTTTCTCTATTAGGGATAGCTAAATTTTGAAGAAACTCTTGAAAAGTATCTGATACATTCATACTTTAGCCCTCACTTCTCCAGTTAGTAGTTTTTGCATAAGTCCTTTTTTTTGTTCCTTGAAGGCTTCAAGTTCATTTTTGAGGAGATCTATTTCGCAATCAACAAAACTCAAAGCTTTAGCTATATTTTCTTGTTCTTGAAGTGATGGAAGCTGAATTTTTAAATTTCTAACAATCTGGGCATTTAAGTTACCCTGAGTGCCTGTCTCGATAAAACTATGAATATTTTTTTGAAAGTTAAAAAGAAAGTAATATATATATTCTAAATTTGCTTTTTTTGAATCAAGCATAATGTTTATCATCGCTTGACTCGTCGCAACTTCGATTTTATTTATTGCAACAAATCCAACTGATGCATACATAGAATATACAAGACTATTTTGTGGCACTAGCCAGGCAGATGAATTATTTAATGCTTCTTGGGTGATGTTTGTTTTAGTACGTATTAAATATTTTCCACTTGAAGTAATATCATTTACTTTAACAAAAGGGATATTGCCTCGATAGTAATCTTTATTGGAAGAGACTGGAGTTCCTCCAGATTGCATTTTTAAAGCGATATCTTCTAATTTTACTTCTCCCCACTCATCAGTAAACCCATCAAAGCGAACTTCACCACTTAAAAGCTTTTGCATAAGCCCTTTCTTGAACTGTTCTTTTTCTCTGATCAGCTCTTCTTGTTTTATAATAGCTTCATCCCAGGTAGTAAGAATTTGAGCGATTTTTTGTTGTTCTTGATGGGATGGCAATGGTATTTTAAGCTCTGCGAATTCACCTTGTCCTAGTGTTTTATTCCGTCCTGCTCCACCTGGTGATGCGAGCTCAAGCAAATACTTTCCACGCTTAGATTTAAATAAATAAAGCAAATAGTCAAGATCTAATACGTTCTTTTGAGGCTTATACATCGGAAATCTATGTGATGCAATCATCCCGATTTCGATGGAAGTTGTTTTACCAATGGCTTGTTCCCAAGCAAATACGATATTGACAATAAAGCAGTCAGGCTCAATCCAAAATACAGATTTATCTCCTATCTCATCGATAGTAGTAAACTCTTTATAAAAAAGTCCCTTGCCATGAGAGCGAATTCCAATTTCTTGGTACTTCTCGTTAGGTTTTACTTCGAGCGGCTTTCGTACTCTTTTTAGTACCTCGTCGATTCGATATAAATTCCAATCTTCTGGGATGACGCCAACTTTAGTTTTTTTATAACCTGTTGGGAGAATCGCTTCCATATTAAAGCCCTAGCTCTTTGAGATATTCACTCATTTTGGTTTTGATGGTTGCCAATTCAGCTTCCACATTTGCAATACTTATTTTTGTCGCTTCGATATCGACAGCGTCTTCCTCTTCAAACGTATCTACATATCTTGGGATATTGAGGTTGTAGTCATTTTCTTGTATCTCTTCAACTGTCGCTACATGTGAGTACTTTTCTATCTCGCTTCTGTTTTTATAAGTATCAAGAATTTTTTCTATCTGCGCATCTGTTAAGTTGTTTTGATTTTTAGCTTTGTCAAACTCCCTGCTTGCATCTATAAAAAGTATGTCACGATCTGCTCTGTTCTTTTTAAAGACGAGTATGGTCGCTGGTATCCCCGTACCAAAGAAGAGGTTTGCAGGAAGCCCTATGACTGCGTCCAGCAAATTATCTTCTATGAGTTTCGTTCTGATCTTTCCTTCACTTGCTCCTCTAAAGAGTACACCGTGCGGAAGCACAACACCCATCCGTCCGTTCTCATTGAGACTTTTGACCATGTGAGTGACAAAGGCATAATCCCCTTTGCTTTTGGGCGGTATGCCGTAATCACTAAATCGTCTATAGGGGTCATTTTCGGCGAAATCTGCCCCCCATTTGTCAAGGCTAAACGGCGGATTCGCAACGACCACATCAAACTTCATGAGCTTGTCATCTTCGACGTGCAAAGGGTTTCTTATGGTGTCTCCCCACTCAATCTTCGCATCATTGATCTCATGCAGATACATATTCATCCGGCATAATGCATGAGTTTGTCCATTTTTTTCTTGCCCATAGATGGCAAAGTTTGGAGAGCCAACTTCTTTACTCGCTTTGATAAGCAGTGAACCGGAACCGCATGTCGGGTCATAGATGCGATCCCCCTCTTTTGGTTCTACCAGCTTAGCAAGAAGTGTCGATACTTCACTTGGCGTGAAAAATTCACCGCCCTTCTTCCCTGCATCACTTGCAAAGTGGGCGATAAGGTACTCATAGCTATCCCCGATGATATCCTGTCCAGTGAGTTTACTAGGACTTAAGTCTAGTCTTGAGTCGCTAAAATCTTCAAGCAGATGTTTAAGTGTGGCGTTTCTCTCTTTGGTATCTCCCAGCACTTTTTTATCGTTGAAGTCTACATTTCGGAAAATTCCTTCAAGTTTTTCAGGGTTATCCTCTTCTATCTTTTCAAGCGCTTTATTGATCACCTCCCCTAGATTATTCGACTCTTTGTGTCTGAGAAGATATTCAAAAGTACAACTCTCATCGAGAACGAATTTTTCTCGCTGAAGTGCTCTTTGAACGCGATCCTCATCCCCATTGTATTTTTCATTTAGAGTTTGAAGTTTCTCTTTATAGAAGTCTGATAGATATTTAACAAACAACATACTAAGGACATAATCCTTGTATTGTGAACTATCCATCGTCCCCCTGAAGGTATCACACGCTTTCCATACTACATTGTTGATTACTTCTTTTGTTGTCTTCATCTGCTTACTTCCTTTGTTAAAATAGTGTCTAGCAATTCATTTTTAAATTGTATTTTCAGTTTTGAGAGCGAATCTAGCAATTTTATCTCTTTATTTGCAAGATCAAGCATTGCTATTATTTTATCTTGTGTTTCTTTTGGCGGCAGAATCACTTCCAGATCAGCCAGCTCGCCTGCTTTGAGCATGGGTATTGTCGTGCCTTGCAGCTCTTTTTTGAGTTGTTTTTGTGCCATGTTGGAGTTAATGTAGTAAGTAAGATAGAGACTGTTTATCTCTTCTATTGGTTTAATGATCGCCATCAGTGCCGGCACGATCAAACCTGAACTTTTCTTGTCGATACAAACTGCGATATTTGGCTCTCTTAATCTTACCAGGACATCACCTTCTTGCGTCATGAAGTTTTCATTTAATTCTTCTGTCGATATGAACTCATCAAGTTCACCATGAAGAAGCACTCCACCGGAAGAGAAAGATTTTAACGTAATCGCTATGTATTTAAAGAAAATATCATCGTGAATATCACCTTTTTTGCGCGCAAGAGGCAATCCGATTCTGATATTTGCAAGTTTTCCTAGCTTCATAACTACTCCAAATTTGTTTTACAGTAGTAATAATACTACTTATTTTATAAAAAGTCAATAAAATTATGTATTATTTTGATAATAATACATAATAAATTTTAGAATAACATAATTCAAAATAGGCTACTATTAACCAATTTATACAAAGGGGGCTAGAATCAACTACAGCAAAATGACAGACCAGACGCTGCTTAAGTATGCAGCAACGTATATCAAAAAACACTCCAGCAATGGGGTATTCATGCCAAGCCAGCACAAAAGCATAAACGCAACATTGATAAGGCGCGGACTTAGAGACAAGGCCTTAGATCGCGCCGGATGCAAAATAGAAGGAAGGCACGACTATAAGGCTATGACAGATCAAGAACGACTTAAGTATGCAATATCATACATTAGGGACCATGCAATTGGGGGAGTATTTAAGAAGAACGATCATGATAATTTTTGCAGCAATATGAGTAGATATGGTTGTTTTCAAAAAGCTCTTGAACTGGCGGGCGCCACAATAGGAACACATGGGAGACTGGGCAATTTAGATCTTATAACAAAAGAACTTATATCCAAAATGTTTTCCTATCGAGCAGAAAACCTAGACCAGTGCAAGACAATCAACCAGCTTATTGCAACATACACAATAAAACACGAGGAAGAACTTTTATCCCTAAGCATGAAACCATATAGGGGATATATTCTTAATCACTTAAAACTAAATTTTCCTTATCCAGATTATTCACTTGACACATTTACATGGGAGCAATTAGAAGAACTGACTTCGGACAAAAGTATTGATAATAAAAAAAATGATTCCATCAGAACGAGCATGGTTAAATATCTAGGCGGAACAATAGGAATCAATTCTTATCGAAAGGGCATTTTTTTCCCATACATGATAGGCTACAACAGATTTGTCACAGACGAGACAAAAGACTTTTTTGAAAGTATCAAGAGAAAATCGCCAGTACCAAAAACACTATTAGATTGGTGCTCAAGGATATGGAGTGGAAATGAAAAATACCACAAGGCCACGCTGTTTTTTTTGACGAATGTTGGCAAAGTAGACATAAAGGATTTCACCTATGAACAGATATTGGCCTACGAATACGATAATTGGGGAGCCAACATGAAGCAATGGCGATCCGACTTTGCGGTGAACTATGTTCGTCCCCTCATAAAAATAGGTGTTTTGCCAGAAGGGTTTTTAGACAAAAGTCGTTTCAACATATTGTTTCGAGAGCATATTGAAACAAGAGACAAGATAGCCAAAAACGAACGAACAGTTTTATGGTACGGATTTGAGCAATTAAGAGACAAGAAAACGGGGAAATACAGTATCGATTTAGAATCAAGTTCGGACATAAAAAAAATCTTTCTCAACAGATTTGAGATGATCAAAGAACTAAAGGCAAAAGAATTCACAGGGGCACATCAACAAGAAATGCGGGAGAGGGGCGGATCAGCCTTTATTTCAGCAATTCACTTAATGATGGAGGACGGACTATGTCCTTCGGATGTATTTGGTACATCGGGCCACACAAAAGAAGAAATAGACCCTGAAAGCGATCACTGGTCACTTCATGGCATCTCCTATGACTTTACGCGTTTCGAAGACTCTTCATATCGAAAATCGATTAAAGTTTTTATAAAAAGCAAATCCGAAGACTTCGCTCGAAAACTTAAATTCACCCAACCAAAACTAGAGGACATGGTAAATATTTTAACCGAGCTGGGTGCCGAAAGCCTGCATAAGGTAAATAGGGATATACAAAGGCTTTTCTGCATGAAACTTGCCCAAATGTGCATAAGCAAGAAAGAGACATATAAAGCCAGAGATATACTAAAAACTTTTCGTGGATTTGTCCATACATTAAGAAAGATTGATTACGCAGATCTCAATGCTTCTGTAATTACAAAAAATGACTCCTTCAGTCTACCTCAAGTATCAGTAAATATAGTCACATATAATGATAGCGAAATGAGAAAAATACTTAAATATATCAAAAACGGCGAAGACAGGCTGACGGCATGCGCCTTTGGACTTACGGCTCTTCTTGCAAGAAGAATTGGAGAAATATGCTCCGACAAAGAAAAGCTAGGCGGCATTAAAGTTAATGCCCTAAGCAAAATTGGGCTCAGCAACCATTATGCATTGACGTATGAAGCTACCAAGCAAAACAAAATTGATGTCGTACTGCTCTCTGACCTAGTTGGCAACAGAACGGATCCTTTTGCGGTAGAGCTGATTGAGCTTAGTATTAACCTGTTTGAAGAAGCGAAACGGATAACCAAACCATATCGACACCTTGTGCCAGACAACATAAAAGATTGTCTATTTATAGAGAAAAAACCAAATGGGGGTTACGGGCTATTGAACGGAAATTATGTAAGAGTGGCCTCCAAGAAACTCTATAAAGAGGTAGGCATCGACACATCCAAGACACTGCACATGTTTAGGCACACAATGGCAACCAATATTATTTTGTCCGGGGGAACTATTGCTGATGCGGCCGATGCACTAGGGGACAGCCCCAATACTGTAGCGCATCACTACCATCAATTCATTCAAAAAATCGACACCTTAAGATATTTTGCAAAAATAGGAAGAAGTGAAATGGTACAGCCGCTTAAAGACAGTAAGTTTTTCAAGGAACTTCAAAATCGACAACACAAGGTGGTTTCAGCAAAAGAAATGAGTGAAGTGACACAAGAAGTTGCCGGAGGAAGATGTGCAGCCTCTGTGGAAGATATGCTAAATTGCCAAAGCTACATGCTGGTCAACGGGGAATCCGGATGTCCCGGCTGCAAAAGCTTTAGGGTTGTTGCCGAAGCAAATAAGGCTTACTGGGAAACCCAAAGACGAAACAAGCTTAAGGCTATGGATACGGCAGAGACGGGAAGTTGGTGGTTTGAAAAAGCCAAAGCTGGCTTTGAAGAGGCAAACCAAATGGTTTTAGACATAGAACAGAAGGAGCTAGAAGATGAATTTGGCGTATGATATATTTGATGATCCGAGCATAAGTGCTGCGATTTCCAAAAAGGAACAAAAGTCTTACTATGATTATCTACTAGCGCAGGCAAAAAATATTCCAGACAAGTGGATGCCAAAAGAAAGGTCTCACGAGAGCGAAAGTCTCTACCATCTCTACTTTGATTCAAAACCACCAAAACTAAAGCTATACATTAAGGCGTTTGCATATGAGTTGATGTTTTACTATCAACTAAGGCCAGGCACTCTCTCTGGGTATCTAACCTCAATTGATAAGCTTTTTGAAATAGCAGAAAACCCTAATGAACTTGATATAGATACTGACTTTAAGAATCTATTTGAAAAGCATATCGAAAATATGTACGAGAAAGTAAAAAACAATGTGCTTGAAGCCAAAAGCGTGAATACAGAAAGCTCCATAGGAACCGCAAAGTCCTACAGTGCAAATGTCTTGCGTTTTATTCATTTCCTGGGAGGATACACAGAAAAAAATAACTGGAGCAGCAGTTATGACATCTCAAAAAAATTACCCAAGAAGCTTGCAAAATACTTCACCTTACCAGAGCTACAGGTTTATCGAAATGAGCTTAGGTCAGTATATCAAGCTCGCAAAACCCGGGCTATTCCCTACAGTATGCTTCATGACATAATGGAATTTGTTTATGCGCTCCCGCCTTCGTGCATAAAAACGGTTATCATCATTGCCGCACATACTGGCTTGAGGATATCCGAAATCAGAGGGCTAGAAATAAATTGCCTCGAAAAAGTAAGCAAGACAGAGATTAGTAGTGTTGAAAACTATCTTGAAGAAATTGGAAGAACAGCCGGAATTAGGGCTGATTTTGGTGAGAGCTATTGGCTTTCAGGTTATTTGGTTTTCAAAAAAAAGGGTGAGGTTCCCGCCAAAGGCGTTCCCATTCTTGTAGGCAAGGAGGTTAAGCAAGCCATAGATGAACTTATCAAGCTTGCCTCGAAAGACAGGGAGGCATCGGGCAGCAATATGCTTCTTATTAACAGGAGTGATCGATATGGATATACGGTCAGGAGCTATACTTCTCTCCTGAAAGATAGAAGCCGACTTGTTGAACAGGGTATGCCATTCATCACCTTTCACCAATTCAGGGCAACATTTGCAACCATACTGGCGGACCTCAAAGTCCCGATAGGCATGATACAAAAATATCTAAACCATATAAGTAGCGATGTGACTTCAGGATATATTGCTTCCGAAAGAGAAAGAGACATACAGCTTCTCAACGCCATTCTCTCTGGGAGGGTTACGAATGCATACAATAATGAATCGTATGGACAATTTGAAAAAGAGCTAAAATCAGTTGTATCTACATCAGAGTTTGCGGGACTTTCTTTTGGTTCTCAGGCGACATTCTTTCGGAGACTTCTAAAAGAACATGATATTAAAATCAACTTTGCTGACCATGGACATTGCGTACTGCCTGCCGATGAGATTTGTCCTCACGGCTATGAAAATGTAGCCCCCTGCCACACTAGCGGCTGCAAAAAATTCAAACCAGATCCAAACGAGAAGCCTTTCTTTGTGGGCTTACTGGCAACCAGAAAAGAGCAAAGAGAAACCATAGAGCAGTTTGCGATAGAACATGGCGGCATAGATGTGAACCTAGAAAGGTTTGATAGTGACATGGAAAGTATTTCCAATATACTTGACCTAATCAATAAGGCGAGCTAAAAATGCCTAGGCCCAAACAAGTAACAGTAGAAGCGATACAAGAAATTCTCAGCAAGATAAAGAGAATGAAAATTCACCAAAGCAAAAAGGTTCAAACTGGAGAGCGTCCTGATGGGCAACCAATATATCATTATCCATCAATAACTAAGATAAAGATAGCAAATGCACTAGGTGTGTCCGCAGATTATCTTACCTCAATCAAAGATCCAGAAATACTAGAGAGCCTAAGGCATGTAGGACAACGAAGATCCGCCCAAGAAGAAATAGATGGTGAAAAACCAAAACCAAACACTAAGCAGTTCTACATAAACAAGACAAAAAAGCAGGCAGAAAAAATAAAAAAGCTGGAAACTGAATTAAAGAATTCCAAGAAAAAAACGCTTGAGTACAAAATCAATAGAGAAAATGATGCAGACCTTACGGCCACTCTCAATCTAGCCACCGAGAAACTCAAAGAAATGAAAGCGCAACTCCACCTATCTGATTCTGAAATTAAAGGACTGAGGCTAGAGGTTGCATCTCTAAGACTAGAAAAAGAATTGCAAAACATAGAAAAACCACACTAAAAATAAAGTAAAAAAATATCAACTAGGGATTTACGAAACGGAAACTACAGCCTTTAAACCTAAGTAATTTTTATTATATCTCGCTTAGCAACGCATAAGCCTAGTTTTATAGGTAGTTACCCTGATATTCGTGTGGGGACTTTTTTTGAAGTCTATGAAGTCAATAATGATGATCTCAAAATAGGAAAAGCCAAAGAGATCGCCGAACTGCTCAACATCCAGCTTACCCGAAAAAGCAAAGCCATCCTTGAAAACTCAGTGAATAACCCCTTGCTTGCGGGTGTCCCTTCTGTTTCCATAGACCGCTACCTATCCCGTCTGATAGCCACCAAAAAATACACCATCATCCTTGTCAAACAAAAAGGAGAAATGCCTAACGTCAAACGTTATGTGGCAAACATCATCTCTCCAGGCACCAATTTTGAGTATCTCAGCGAACCTACCGAAAACAATATCGTATCCCTCCTTATCGATGAAAATGCTGGAATCTACTCCGTAGGCTATAGTGCCATCGATGTCAGTACCGGAAAAACCATTGCCAATGAACTGCACTCCACCCGAGATGACAAAACCTATGCGCTTGATGAGGCGTTTGCTCTGCTGCAAACCTATACCACGTCAGAGGTGATTGTCACCCTTGAAAGTAAAGAGATTGACAAAGAATGGGTGATTCACTACCTTGAACTGGCTTGCCTGCACCATACCTTTAACACCAAACGCTTCAAAATCAGTTTTCAAAATGAACTCTTTAACAGAGTCTTTGAGATCAACTCTTTTCTCAGTGCTATCGAGTACCTTGACTTAGAGCGTCATCCTTACACCACTGAAGCACTTGCTATTTTGATTGATTTTATCATCGAGCATGATGAGAGCATTACCCTTAAGATGAACAAACCGCAGTTCCTTGGCTCCAGCCGATATATGTACATCGGAAACAATGCCATGGAGCAGCTCAGTGTCATCTCCCGAGACCCAGCCGATATCACTCTACTTGATCTAATAGATAAAACATCCACGGCATTGGGAAAACGTCTGCTTAAAGAGCGCCTACTCAACCCCATCTGCGATAAAACGATCCTTGAAGCACGATACGATCTGAGCGAACAGCTACTCCCCAGCATCGACCGCTTTGAAACCCACCTCAAGCAAATCTACGATTTAGAACGTATCGCAAGGCGTATCAAGCTGCGCAAACTCCATCCAGTGGAGCTAACCTATATCGCCATGTCTTTAGAATCCATCCTGAAACTGCTGCAGGACGCAGAACAAAAAGGATTGGATGTGGAGAGTTCGCTCTATGATGATGTCATCCAGATGCAAAGTGTGCTGCAAGAGACTTTTGATCTAGATACCTGTGCACGTTTTCGTATAGAACAAATCAATGACAATCTTTTTAAAAACGGGGTCTATCCTGCCATTGACACTATTGTTACCCTGCAGCAAAAAGAGATTGACAAAATGCAACAAGTCGCAGCACATGTAGAGGGACTCTTTGAGACCGATAAACTGTTTGGTACACAGACACATTACACAACGGTAAGCTATCTTGAAAGCGAAGGATACTACCTCAACCTGACTAAAAACCGTTTTACGCTCATAGAAAAATCCTTGAAAAATTCGTTTGTCACAGTTGAAGGGGAACACCATTTTTTTAAAGATTTTTCCTATAAGTATCTCAAAAATGCTGTGAAAGTTCAAGCACCCCTTTTTGAAGAGATCACACGTAAATATGAAACGGCACAGGTTCAGCTGGTCTCATTGGTCAAGCAACGCTATGTGGAAAGTCTGGATGTTCTGGAAAAGCGGTTTTCCAGACTTTTGGAAAAGCTTATCACCTTCATCGCCAATATCGATGTCGCGATCTCCAACGCCAAATGCATACGCAGTATGAACCTCACACGCCCGATCATTGAAGAAGGAGACTTCTATGAAGCTGTAGGACTGCGCCATCCGATCATAGAAGCCAATGATGAACGGGGCATCTATGTTCCCAATGATCTCTTTTTGGGAAATAACAATCAGACACCCCATAACCATATCACCCTCAATGCCAGCAACGGTGAAGATGTGGTGGGTATTCTGCTTTACGGCATCAACGCTTCAGGGAAATCTTCACTAATGAAAAGTATCGGTCTCTCTGTCATTCTTGCGCAAGCCGGATTCTTCGTCCCCGCCGTAGAACTGCGATTTGGACTGTATGACAAACTTTTTACCCGTATCGTTTCAAAAGACAATCTCTACAAAGGTCTTTCAACCTTTGCTGTTGAGATGATGGAGCTTAAAAACATCTTCAACCGTGCAAATGCACGCTCTTTGGTTCTTGGCGATGAGATCAGCCAAGGGACAGAAACCGAATCTGCCCTTGCCATTGTTTCTGCAGCCATACTGAAGCTTCTCTCACTCAAATCGACTTTTATTTTTGCCACCCACCTACACCAATTGGGTCAGATACCCGAACTTAAAAACCTCAAACATCTGATTTTCCTGCACCTTGGTATACGCTATGAGGAAACCAGTGATACCCTCATCTATGACCGTGCACTCAAACTAGGCATGGGTGACAGTCTCTATGGACTGGAGTTCGCCAAATCGTTGCATATGGACAAAGAATTCATCAAAAATGCGCAGACAATAAGAGAGAATCTCAGTCAAACACAAACTGACATCAGGAGGTTAAAAGAGCAAAAGCGTAGTAAATACAACAAAGAGCTCTATCTTGGAAAATGTGCTTTGTGTGATGATGCGGTTGAAGATGTGCATCATATCGCTGAACAAAAAGAAGCAAATGACTCTGGACACATCGACCACTTTCACAAAAACCACAAATACAATCTCATACCGCTATGTAAAAAACATCACCAAATGGTACATGAAGGCAAAATTGTTATCTCTGGGTTTATGATGACAAGTGAGGGATTGAAACTACATTATGAGGTAAAAGAATCGCTTTAGCGATTGATGCAATGTGACCACCCATAGATTGAGTGTCACAAAAAAAGTAGCTTTTACTTCTTTAAAGGGGTAACATACATATTGATATATCGTCCCTCTTGCTGTGCCTTACTTTCAAGATTTCCGACATCTTCAAGCATCGGCCAGACACGATTGAGTACATCGATACCCCATTCTGGGTTTGCCATCTCACGCCCTCTTAGAAAGACGCGCAATTTGACATGTTTGCCTTGGGCTAAAAATTCTCTGGCATGTTTGACTTTGTAGCTGATGTCATTTTCAGCAATCTTGCAAGAAAATTTGACCTCTTTGACTTCAATAATCTTTTGATTTTTCTTCGCTTCTTTTTTCTTTTTTTCAAGTTCGTACTTGTATTTGCTGTAATCCATGATCTTAGCAACAGGAGGCTGTGCATCCGGAGACATCAAAACAAGATCAAGACCTTTCTCTTCTGCAATTTGCATTGCTTCATCACGAGAAATAATTCCTAACTGTTCACCATCATCACCCAGAACCCTCAGCTCTCTGATTCTAATGTCTTCATTCATGATGACATCATCGGCTTTTTTTCTACCCCTGCTTCTGTCGTTTTGTTTACTCAAATTTTACCTTCTTGAAGTTGTTGTGTTAATTTTACCATAAATTCATCTTGTGTAAGATTATACTGTTCTTTGGCTCTTCTGTCACGGATTGCAACCGTTTGGTTTGCCGCCTCTTCATCACCTACAATCACCACATAAGGCACACGCTGCTTTTCTGCATTGCGTACACGTTTGTTTAAAGAGTCGTTCTTGTCATAGACTTCTGCATCCATGCCCTCTTGAAGCAATCTTTTCTTGAGCGCATAGGCATACTCCACATGACTTTCTGCAATAGGGACTACAATCACCTGCACAGGAGCCAAAAAGAAAGGAAACTCTCCGGCATAATGCTCTGTGAGAATCCCGATGAAACGCTCAAATGAACCCAATATGGCTCGGTGGATCATCACCGGTCTCTTACGTGCATTATCCACACCGACATACTCGACTTCGAAACGTTCAGGAAGGTTAAAATCCACCTGTATCGTACCGCACTGCCATTTACGCCCGATAGCATCAGTGATCTTGATATCTATCTTCGGACCATAAAACGCCCCACCGCCTTCATCAATGCTAAAGGGCAGATTGTTACCATTAAGAGCATCTTTGAGCCCTTGTGTCGCTAACTCCCACACGGCATCATCACCGATGGCTTTGTCTGGCTTCGTTGCGACTTCCATCGTATACTTAAACCCAAAGAGTTTCATCACGGCATCTACAAATTCTACCACTTCTAGTACCTCAGCGGCTATCTGTTCTGGTTCACAGAAGATATGTGCATCATCCTGGGTGAACTCACGTACACGAAGCAGTCCATGCAACACGCCTGACTTTTCATGACGGTGCACTAAACCGTACTCATAATACCGCAACGGCAGATCACGATAACTTTTTGGTGTTTGCTTAAAGACCTGGATATGCCCTAAACAGTTCATAGGCTTGATGCCGTACTCCTGCTCATCAATCGTGGTCAGATACATATTTTCACCATAACAAGCATAGTGCCCGGAGGTTCTCCACATATCTGCTTTGAGGATCTCAGGTCCACGTACAGGCTCATACCCACGGCTTAGATGTGCTTTATGCAAAATGCTCTCAAGCTTGTAACGCAGTTTCGCACCTTTAGGCATCCAGAACGGAAGGCCAGGTCCTGCAGCATCATTGAACATGAAGAGTTCCATCTCTTGCCCAATCTTTCTATGGTCACGCTTTTTTGCCTCTTCTAGCATCGTGATATGTGCTTGGAGTGTTTCTTTGTCCGCAAAGGCGATACCGTAGATACGTGTGAGCATCTCAGCTTTTTCATCACCACCAAGGTATGCACCTGCTACACGGGTGAGTTTAAAGTTATGCAAGAAACGCAGTGCAGGCACATGAGGACCCCGACACAAGTCTTCGAAGTTGCCTTGTTTGTAAACAGACAAAACCTCATCTGTGATGCGGGACATGACTTTTTGTTTGAGGTCATCATGGGCAAATTTCTCCAACGCTTCGGCTTTGCTCATCTCATACTTTTCAATCGTAAATTTTTGCTTGATGAGATCTTTCATCTTTTTTTCGATGGTTTTAAGATCTTCTTCACCTATCTTCTGATCGACTCTAAAGTCATAATAAAACCCCTCATCCACCACCGGACCGACAAAAAACTGTGAATTTGGATAGAGTTCTGTGATAGCCTGTGCCATCAGGTGTGCCGTAGAGTGACGGATAATATCCAATGCCGCATCCGAGTTGTCATACTCAATCGGTGTTGCGTTGCAGTTCTCTCCTGCACTCTGTGTATCTATAATGTTGCCTTGGTTGTCTATATAACCGATAAGATTTTCGCTCAAATTAACCCTTTGTACTATCGCTGCCTACAATGCAACGTTAAAAATGGCCTTATTATAGCTAAAATTAAATTGAAATAAATTAAGTGAGGTAAATTTGAGGATTGGCGTATAAAAATGGTGATCACGATTGGGCTCGAACCAACGACTTCTTCCATGTCAAGGAAGTACTCTACCAACTGAGTTACGCGATCACATAATAGAGCGTGAAAATGGCAAAGCCATTCTTCACTGCAACTAACGTTGAGTTCTCTTCAGCAGAGTGCTCACGCGACTAGTCGCTTTAATTTTTGCTTTGGAATTATAACCAAGAGATACTTAATAATTAGTCCTGACAGACCCAGCTGCTCTCTTTGCAGAGGGTATCAAGATAGCCGCTTGCCTCACTTTGCCCTGATGCCAATGCTTTTTTCAGGTTTTCGTAGGCTTTCATCTTGTCTTGGGTGATACCCTCTTTACCCCACGCATACAATACGGCTACATTGACCTGAGCAGCACTGTCACCCATGCTTGCAGCTTTTTGGAACAGCTCAAATGCTTTTAACTGGTCTTGCTTTACCCCTTTGCCTTCGAGATAAAAAGAGGCAAGATTGTTATAGGCTTGCATGATGCCTGACTCGACTGCTTTTTCGTACCAGTATTTGGCTTTTTCATAAGCATGTGCATCACTTTGCGCAGCGACATGATAGAGCTGCGCCAAATTGTATTGCGCAGGACCATTTCCCTGACTGGCTGCTTTTTCATACCACTGTTGCGCTTTGGCTACATCTTTAGCCGCTCCTTTGCCGTTGGCATACATCAAACCGACATTGTACTGCGCTTTTGCGTCACCCTCTTTAGCTAAGGCGTAAAAAGTATTGAGTGCCTTGATATAGGCACCTTTATTGTAATCTTCTATCGCTTTATCGAACTCATCTGCGAAAAGACCCGCCAACGCAAAGATAAAAACCATCATCCATTTCATACTATAACCCTTGTAAACAATTGACGTATTATATCAGGATTTCAGCGACGAAGGTTTTGGTGACCTTGCCGCCGAATCTGTATACGCCTTCTTCATAACTGACATAGAGTTCATCTCCGCTTTTGGGACGCACTTTCATCGTGTCTGGAATTTTGCCCTCTTTGTGATTGCGGATAAAACACGCCACCATCCCTGTCCCGCACGCCAAGGTTTCATCTTCTACACCACGTTCATAGGTTCTGACATACAGCGTATCATCCTTGAGCGTACAGATATTAACATTGGCATTATACTTTTGTCGCAACGCCCTTGCCTGTTCGATATCAAAATGCTCAATCTCTTCACGCACACAGACAAGATGAGGCACCCCTGAATCAATCAGCCACCATCGCTCCCCCTCTTCATCTATATCGTCTCTTATCACACGGGGAGGAACCATATCGCTTACCACGTAGAGTCCGTTGATGGTCGCACGAATAACCCCTGCACCGGTCAGAAATTCTGCTTTATTCTCTTTTGAAATACCTTTTTCATGGGCAAAATGGGCTACAGCTCTGCTTGCATTGCCACACATGTCGGCACGGGAACCGTCTGAGTTATAAAACTCCCACTCAAAATCATAGTCAGGATGAGGCAAAACTACAACCAACCCGTCTGCACCCACACCATTTTGTCTATGGCACAATTTTCGTGCCAAAGCGGACCTGTCTTCTTTTTTTTGTGCCAACAAAAGTACAAAATCATTGCCGTTGGCTGAATATTTAGTGACTGTCATCTTCTATCTCCTTTTTTACACGTTCACACTCTTGCTGGAGTTGTGTTAGTGTACCACTATTATCTATAACACACTGTCCTAAATTGCGTTTTTCCTCTATGGACATTTGTGAATGTATGCGTGCAAGTGCTTCTTCTTTACTGTACCCTTCACGCAACACAAGACGCTCCAGTTGCTGCTGCTCTTTGGCGTATACCACCAATGTTTTTTCTATAGGGTAATGCCCTGATTCAAAAAAAAGCGGTATATCTACGAGGTACGGTTTGCGGTGCTGCTCTTCTTCATTGGCGCGTCGTTCTATCTCTTGGCGAATGAGGGGGTGAAGGAGTGCTTCAAGTTTTTTACGTTGAGCGCTATCTGGAAACACCAGAGCCCCCAAAGCTTTTCTGTCTACTTTACCCGATACCACAAAACGTTTTCCAAAGATCTCAGCGATGGATTGCTGCTGAGCATTGAGTATCTCGTGTGCAATGGTATCTGCATCAATGATGGTATACCCAAAAGCAGCAAATATCTTTGCTACCGAACTTTTGCCTGTGGCAATACCTCCGGTGAGTACCACCGCATTTTTAAAAGCCATTACCACTTTCTATAGGACAAAAGCTGCATTTTATCATACTCATACACATCATTTCTAAACTGCAGAACCCCGTCATAATCAACATACGCGGTCAAATAAATGACATCAATCGGGACTCTGTTTTGCAGATTCAAATAGGCATTTTGTTTCCCTTCCAGCACTTTTTCTGCTTTCTCCAGATTGATCGTCGGGTTAAATGCAGCAAAAGTCTCCATCAACTCTTTTGGCTTAGACAAACGGATACAGCCATGGCTAAACGCACGCACATTTCGGCTAAAAAGATGTTTGGTCGGTGTGTCGTGCATATAGACGGAAAACTGGTTGGGAAACAAAAACTTCAGTTTGCCCAAGGCGTTGCCGTTACCTGGTACTTGGGCAAACCGATAGGGCATCGACTTGCTGTAGCGGTATTGACTCCAGTCTACAGAACCAGGGTTTACTTTACCTGCATCTTCACCCCAACCTTTATGAATCTCTATGCCTTCTCTTGCCATGGCATTGGGGTTTCTGAGCAGTTTGGGAATCATCTCTTTTTGTATGATACTCTTGGGTACATTCCAATAGGGATTGAGCACGATAGTCTGCACTCGATTGGAAAAGATGGGCGTAGGATTCTTTTTTGTTCCAGTGATGACCCGCATCTTTTGGCGCAGTGCTTTGTCTTCTTCAAAGAAGAGTGTGAAGGCAGGGATATTGATCATGATATGACGTTTTTCATCACGCTGATTGAGCCATTTGATACGATCAAGATTGAGTCGTATCTGCTCGATGCGTTTTTCCACAGGCACATTAAGCGCAAGCACCGTTTCTGAACCTATGACTCCCTGGGCTACAAGACCGTGACGTTTTTGAAAACGTACCACCGCATCCTTTAGACAGGTATCATAGACGTTGCTTTCCTCAGCGTCGCAGGGCAGATAGTCTTTTGTGATACGAAGTCTTTCTCTTAAAGCAGGGACAACACCATAGGCATTGCCCACCTTTAACGTTCCTTTGATAGGAAGGTATTCCCATCCACCATCTTTCTCAATATGCTCATATTCGATCAGTGCAGTACGCAGCTCTTTATAGCCATACCCTTTGGGTTGGGCCTGTTTGAACATCTTTTTAAGACCCCCACCCAATACAGCACTTTCCAAAAGACTCACTGCCCCAAATTGAGGTTTGTAGGTTACCCATGCCGCGCCGATGTCTTCTACTTTGAGATTGTGCAGTCTATCCTGAAAGGCACCCCAGTTGATACTTCCATACAGCGTATAGTTTGCATATCCCCCATAAAGCTGTGACATCTTAAACTCAAGATCAACTTTTTGCGCCACAGTGGCCTCTTCTGTGTAAACTTCAGCCGCTTTTTCTTCCAAGCGCAAGGCATCCTGGTAGAGTTTGGTACTTTTTTGCAGGGTTTTGTCTTCTTTGATGTGTGAAAAAAGTTCTATACCCAAATCAGAAAGTGATTCTTCATCTGTCCATACAGGGACGAAAAGAAGTTGGGTATAAAGTTGTCTTAAAAAACTGTCTTTGGGCTGCGTCTGCAGGGAATTCATAATAACCGTAGAAGATACCTCTTTGAACTCAAAATTTGTATTTGATCTTAAATCGGGTACAAACACAAACAATGTCATAAGTGAGAGAGTTGCATAGAGGTGTCTTACGCGATGCTTGATTCGTACCATTTTTTATCCCATAGTGTATTTATAGGGTGATTATAGCAAAAAAAATCATGCAAATACGCCAAGAGACTCAGTCGAAGAAACACACAGCAAGAAAAAAGACAAGGTTTATACCTTATCTATCTGTATCACTTCTATCTTTTTTGCCTCTTGGGCACGGAGGGCAACCAGAGTTGAGCCTACTTCTATCTCCATCGTCTGTTTGGCTAGAGAGCAGCCCTTGATCCACAGCATCTCTCCGCGCATCACACCAAAAGAAGTCAGCCTGTCTTTGAGTGCCTTGTCTGCATGGATTTTAACGATTTCAGCCTTATCGCCTTTTTTCAAATCACTCAAAAACATCTTATACTCCTGTAATCATCAACGTGACACGATACGCGATAAAACTCAGTATCCATGCCGTAGCCGAAGTCATCACAAACAGATAAACCAGATACTTCCATCCGCCTGCTTCTTTGGTAAATACCATGGAGGCCGCCAAGCACGGCAAGTAAATCATTACAAAGACAATAAAAGAGACGGCTGACGCAAAAGGGATATTGGCTTTGATTTGCGCAATCAATCCTGCATTGCCCTCATCCACCTCATCTCCGAGTGCATACAGCACACCCAAGGTAGAAACGACCACCTCTTTTGCTGCAAGCCCCGCTTCCAATGCCACTGTCATGCGCCAATCAAATCCAAGCGGTGCAAACACGGGCTCTGAGGCATGTCCGATTTTACCCAGATAACTTTGTTCAAGCAACGCCAAAGAAAGTTCATTGTGCAACGCTGTTTTTACTTCTGCGCTAGGTACCTGGTCTATTTTAACCGCATACGCTTGTTCAAGGAGACTGTTTTTTGGATAATTGCTTGCAAACCATATCAAAATAGAGGCTGCCAAGATAAATGTTCCCGCTTTTTTCAGATACGATTTTGCCTGTCCGTACACTGTGTGCCAAATGAGCTTCAATGAAGGCATACGGTACTTTGGCATCTCCATCACAAAGGGCTCATCCTCACCTTTAAATACAAACATCTTAAGTACTTTTGCAGCAAACAAGCCCAAGATGGCACCTGAGATATAAATCACAAACAACATATTGCCGGCTTGTTCCTGGGCAAAGAAAGCGCCCGTAAAGAGCACATAGATAGGCAGTCTTGCTCCACACGACATAAACCCGATGATAAAAAGCGTAATCAACCTGTCTTTTTCATTTTTAAGTGTTCGTGCAGCCATATACGCAGGCACAGAGCATCCAAAACCCGTAACAAGCGGGATGAAGCTTTTGCCATGCAGTCCAAATTTATGAAAAAAACCATCGAGTAAAAAAGCCACACGACTCATGTAGCCTGTCGTCTCAAGCAGTGCGATACCGACAAATAAGATGATAATATTGGGTAAAAACATCACCACTGCACCTACGCCTGCTATCATCCCGTCTGCAACCAGTGAGCCCAGCTCGCCTTGACCCAATACCGACTTTGCGAGATCGCCAAACCATCCAAAAACCAAATCAATATAGTCCATAGGGATAGAACCCAGCTCAAACGTAAGCTGAAACAAGCCCCACATAAAAAATAAAAACAAAGGGATGCCCAAAAACTTGTTGATCAGAAGATTATCTATCTGCTGGGTGAGATTTTTGGCTTTCATCCCTGCAACTGACATCACTTCCATCTTTGCCCCTTTGGCAAACGCAAAATGTTCATCGGCAAATATCTCATTTAAGTCTTTTGTGTTGCTGTGCAAATAAAGATGCGAAAGTCCCTCTCTTATCACGGGGAGCATCTCTATCCAGATAGGCTCATCATGCATTTTTTTATACACATCCACATCTTCCTGCAACAGTCTTACTGCAAGCTGACGATAGGGAATCGTGTTTTGATACTTTTTTTCTTTCAAAAAAGAGACAATTGCGTCAATCTCTTCTTCAATGTGGTCACTGTAAATGACTTTTGCGCCTGTCTCCTTGGTGGCATGTACTTTAATGATGGCGGCTTTAAGCGCTTCGATGCCTGTTTTTGCCGAAGCAGAGGTTTTAATGCACGGTACACCGAGTATGGCTGAAAGCTGTTTTTCATCTATCTTGATGCCCTCTTTTTTGGCCTCATCATCCATATTGAGTGCAACGATCACTTTTTTTCCCGTCTCGAGAAGCTGTGTTGTAAACAAAAGATTTCTTTGTAAATTGGTTGAATCGACTACGTTTACTATGATGTCATACTCATCACTTTGTAAAAAACTTTTGGTGACTTTTTCTTCTATGGTGTATTCGGTTAAAGAGTATGCGCCTGGCAAATCGACGATATGGATTTGATACTCTTTACAGCTTGCTTCATCACAGATGTTAAATTGTACTTCGGTTTTATCTACAGTAACCCCCGAGAAGTTGCCCACTCTGAGTTTTGCGTTGGAAATGGCATTAATCAGTGAACTTTTCCCTACGTTAGGTTGTCCTGCCAATGCAATGGTTATTTTTTCCACATCATTTCCTTGAAAAACTGTTTATTCTATAAATGATAATTGTTATCACTCCTGTAAATGGTCGCAGTATAGTCTTCCTTTTCTTAAAAAAGTATTAGGCCAAGGGCGCTTATCAAAAACTGCTGGCTCAAAGCTATGCACTATACTCACCTATCTATCTCGTGTTCTGCTATTTGTTCATTTTTAAATTATACTGAAATTAGTACACAAATGGTAAAATGACTCTATGAATTTTACTTTTGGCTCACCCTACCTGCTGCTTCTACTGTTGCTGCTACCTTGCTTTCTTTGGTGCAAACAGTACACTAATCCCTACTACTTCCCCAAACTTTCGTGGGTTACAAGACAAAGTCCTCTTTTAAGCTGGGAACCTTGGCTCAAAATGGCGCTGTTTACACTCATGGTCTTTGCCCTTGCCAACCCCTTTGTCTATGATGCAAGCCCCAACCAACACAAAAAAGGCCGTGATCTAATCTTGGCTCTGGATGCCAGCGGATCTATGGCACAAAGCGGTTTTGACAAGGAAGACCGACTTAAAACCAAATATGAAACCACCTTGCTGCTCTCCAAAGATTTCATAGAAAAACGTTTTGATGACAACATGGGAGCTGTCATCTTTGGGACTTTTGCCTACACTGCCTCGCCGCTGACCTATGATCTCCAATCCCTCTCCAGTCTACTGGAGATGACCAATGTAGGCCTGGCAGGAGAAAGCACTGCCCTGGGCGATGCCATCATGCAATCCATACGCACCCTTTCTTATGGCGAAGCACAAAACAAAGCCATTATTTTACTCACTGACGGGTACCACAATGCAGGAGAAACCGCTCCCAAAGATGCCGTCCATAAGGCCAAAACCCTAGGTATCAAAATTTATACCATAGGCATAGGTAAAAAAACTGATTATGATGCTGCGTTGCTTGAGACAATTGCAAAGGAAAGCGGAGGCATCAGCTATGGCGCTTCCTCGGCCAAAGACCTTGACAAAATCTATAAAAAAATAGATATCTTAGAGCCAAGCCCCATACGCAGTGAAAACTATCTTAATCAAAAACTGCTCACCCTTTATCCTTTGGGTCTCGTGTTTATTTTACTGTTACTTTGGGTACTAAGCACAAAAAGAGATGAAAAATGACACTTCTTTATCCGAGTTTTTTGTGGCTTATCCTCCCCTTGGCTTTACTGTTATGGCACGGTTCACGTAAACTCATTACCTCTGTGCATCTCATCATACTCCTTCTTATCGTTCTGGCACTTAGCCGTCCCGTGCTCGAAGAAACATTACATGAAACGAACATAGAGTCAAAAGATGTCATCATAGCCCTTGATGTCTCCTACTCTATGCGTGCAGCGGACATAAGCCCCACGCGCTACGAGTTTGCAAAAGAGACAATCTCTGAATTACTAAAGATAGACCCTTCGGACAATGTCATGCTCATCGCTTTTACCAGCAACCCGCTTTTACTCTCGCCACCTACCACGGACCATAGACTCATCGCTGTGGCACTGCAGAGTCTCAATCCTGATTTTATACTCACAAAAGGAACTTCTCTTAAAAAACTTTTCAAAAAAATCTCCTCGATACAAACAGGACATAAAAATCTCATACTGATTACCGATGGGGGGGATGAGAGAGATACAGAGGCACTTGCTGCTCTTATAGAGGCATCTGATGCCACCTTAACTGTTTTAGCCATGGGCACGACACAGGGGGCAACAATTCAAAACAAAGATGGCTCTTTGCTTAAAGACAAAGAGGGAAATCTTGTTGTCTCTCGCATCAATCCTCTGCTTGAGTCTTTGGTCTTGGGTGTCTCAGGCACTTACCTGAGGTCCTCAATTTCCCCAGAGACAACAGCGAAGAAAATCAACGATGTGCTACAAAAAAATGCCAATACACTGCAAAGCATACAAAAGATGCAACGCCACCATCAAGAACTCTACCAGATACCGTTGTTCTTGGCTGTCCTGCTTTTTCTGATGGTGCATACCCGAGCCATTAAATATCTTTTTATGCTGTTTGCCTTTTTGGGTATACAAGCCCAAGCCTCCATGCTTGACAATTATCATTTGGATCTTGCCTACAAAAGCTACAAAGCAGCTGACTACAACAAGACACATGCACAGTTAGCACAAATTGACAACCGCTCTTTACAAAGTCAAATGGCTTTGGCAAACACCTATTATAAGCAGCGTCAGTACAAAAAATCCATACAGATCTATAAATCGATCCACTCGACTTCTGCAAACATCAAACAGCAGATTTACTACAATATGGCCAATGCCTATGCGCAGATGGGAGTATATGATAAAGCAAAAATGTACTATGTGAAAACCTTGCAGTTGGGCGAAGACGCAGATGCATTGCATAACCTGAAAATTATTGCCCTGTTAAATGCAAAAAAAAATCCTCAGCTTGGCAATACAAATCCTAAACCACAGGGTTCCGATCCGGGCAAAAGCAACGATAAAGAAAAGGAAGAAAAAGAAGAAAAAGAGACAAAAAGTGAAGAAACACCGAGTTCCGGATCTGGGGGCAGTGAAAAAAGCGCCCAAAAAGAAGAACATTCAAAAGACGAACTCCACAACGCCAAAAATGAAGAATTACACCCTCTGGGTTCCAAAGTCTATGAACTCATTAACAAAGGACATATTCGTGAAACACAACCTTGGTAAAATGTTGATTTTTCTCCTGGCCGCACTCGTACTCCAGGCAAAAGATTTTGACTACAGCTTTTTTATTGATAAAAAAAATCCCTATATCAAAGAGGCTGTTCTTCTTACGTTTGAACTCAATCAGACCAATCATCATAAAACACTGCTCTTTGACTTTGACCTCAACCCAAGCGACAGCTATAGCTTTCAGAGGATTAAGAGCAACAAATCTGGCGCCATTCATCATGCAATGGCACAGTATACTTATCTCATCTATCCTTTACGTTCGGGCGATATAAACATCACCTTTGAGCTTGAAAAAAAAGTAACCAGCGATGACAGTTCAGCATACAGTTTTTCTGGGGGAAGAGACATCGCCATGCAGCTTGTCACGGTGAAAACGTCAATCGCTTTACCTCCCATCACACTCAAAGCCAAAGCCTTGCCTGAAGATACTTTGCTCGTAGGTGATTTTAACATCACATACAATATCAAAAAACATGAAGCCAAAGCACATGAACCCTTACTGTTTCAAGCCAAGATAGAAGGGAAAGGATACCCGCCTCTTTTAGATACACTCCTTCCCAAAGATGGTAACTTTACACGGTTTACAGAAAAACCTATTGTCAACTCCAAGACAAGCACTCAGGGCACTCAAAATACTGTAATCTACCCCATGGCACTTTCACACGACAAAAGTTTTACACTGCCTCCTCTGGTGATCAAATGCTTTAATCCCCAAACAGAAAAAAGCTATGCGCTCATTATCCCCACACAATCTTTCACTATCACACAGCCAGATGTCGCTACGCTTATTGACAGCATAGACTCACCTAAAGCCTTAAAGGTTGATTGGTCATGGCTAAGTGCTCTGTTTTCTTACTTTATTGTTTTTGTAGCGGGATACCTGAGCGCAGTGTCATGGAAATGGGAAAAGAGATCTCTGTCCCAAAAAGACAGTCCATTAAAAGTGAAAATACAGAACTGCAAAGACGAAAAAGCGCTGCTGCAAGTACTTATGGCAGCAGACAACAAACGTTTTGCTTCAAGCATAGAAAAACTTGAAGCTTCTTTGTATGGAAATGGTAAAATTAATATATACAAAGTCAAAAAAGAATTACTGGAGATGCCCCTATGAATGTGCAGATTAACAAACTTAAAAAAGAATTAAGCAAAGCTGTCATAGGTCAGGAGTCCATGATAGAAGGTCTACTTATAGGTCTACTTTGTGATGGTCATATCCTTGTCGAGGGTGTACCTGGGCTAGCAAAAACCACCACCATCAATGCTCTCTCAAAAGCCATTGGTCTAGACTCAAAACGCATACAGTTCACTCCCGACCTCTTGCCCTCAGACATCATAGGTGCACAGATTTACAATCCCCAAGACCACACTTTCAGCATTAAAAAAGGTCCTCTCTTTACACATTTGCTTCTAGCGGACGAGATTAACCGTGCACCTGCCAAAGTACAGTCTGCTCTGCTTGAAGTGATGCAAGAGAGACAAGTTACTATCGCCGAAGAAACTTTTAAACTTGAAAGTCCCTTTCTCGTGATGGCAACACAGAATCC
The DNA here is from genome assembly GCA_011391015.1 of Sulfurovum sp. Taxonomy (GTDB): domain Bacteria; phylum Campylobacterota; class Campylobacteria; order Campylobacterales; family Sulfurovaceae; genus Sulfurovum. Next base: position 606 of record JAABRH010000017.1, on the reverse strand, counting down.
CATAGAGCAAGAGGGTGTATATACGCTTCCAGAAGCACAGCTGGACAGATTTATGATGAAGATTATTGTACAACACAACAGCGAAGAAGAAGAGTTGGAAATCATGAGAAAAACGGCCAATAAGTATTTTGATGAAATCCAAGCTGTACTTAGCGTACAAGAACTGCGTGCCCTTCAAGAGGAGGTCAAAAAAGTACACATAGATGAGGAGCTTGAACGATACATGGTGCAGATCATCGTTGCCACAAGAGAACCAGCCAGGTTTGGACTGGAGAGTATCGCTGAAAACATTATGTTCGGAGCAAGTCCTAGAGCATCTATAGACCTCTACAAATCGGCCAAAGCCAAAGCCTTTTTGCGAGGGAATGATTTTGTAACTCCAGCAGACATAGGGTATGTGGCCCACAATATACTGCGTCACCGCATTGTACTTTCGTATGAGGCCAGAGCCAAGGGTATCACTGCAGATGAGATAATCTCTGCTGTCATTGAGACCCTACCGATACCGTGAACTACCCCGACATAAATGACGGAGCTTCCTAGAAACTCCCAAGTATTCTTAGGATATTAAAAGGCTTTAACGGTAGTCCCTACCGCATTTTGTAC
>JAABRH010000016.1 GCA_011391015.1 Sulfurovum sp. | reverse complement strand
TGTTTGAGAAAATCAAAAAAGAGCAGGAAGCCAAAGAGGAACAGCAATCAGACGAGACGGTACAAAACGAAGAAAATACAACCTTTTCAGCAGAACCTTCTGTAGAAGAAAAAACGGTGACAGTTTCTCAGATTGAGTCTGAACAAAGAGATGAAACAGCTCAACATGAGACTACAAAGAGTGGTACCAAAGCAGAAGCAACACCAGATAACAAAACCATAGAAAAAACCAAAGAGCCAGTACCTGAAGAAGCGAAAGAAAATACGCTCTCATCTCAAGCGATACAATCAAAACCTACTGCAGCAAAATCAAAAAAGCATTCTACAAAAAAATATTCTACAAAAAAGATGAAGTCAAAAAAACATACGAAAAAAAGGGTTAAAAAATCTGTTAAGAAAAAACAGCCTCCTGCAGCCAAAACAGAACCTGCATCTGCTGCGATGATACCCTCAACTGAGCCTGCACCGAAAAAAAGAACGGCACTAGAACATCTGGAGTCTGTGCTTAATCCAAAATAACGGAGTGCTTATGAATGACAAGATACAAACAATCATCGATGAAATAGAAGCCATGAAGCAAAAGCTTGCTGAGGAGATCGAGCAGCATGAAAAACATATCGGCTATGAAATTAAAAACGGTTATGTAAGGTTTGAGCATGAGGTGATTGCCATACAAAAAGAAAATATGAAAAATCTTTACGCTTGGTTTCGGGATATCCCGCTTTTGCATCTACTCAGTGCACCGGTTATTTATTCGATGGTGATTCCTGCTCTACTCTTTGATGTGATACTTTTTGTCTACAAGCTAGTTGTTTTCCGCATCTACAAATTTGCACCCATTAGGCGCAGTGATTATATTGTTTTTGATCATCACTATCTTGGCTACTTAAATCCCATTGAAAAACTCAACTGTCTGTACTGCTCTTATTTTAACGGTTTGATGCAGTACGCTTCAGCTATAGCCGGAAGAACGGAACTTTTTTTCTGCCCCATCAAACATGCAAAAAAGATAGCCTATGAGCCTCCGTTTTATTATCGTTATTTGTCTTATGGAGAGGGTGAGGAGTATCAGAAAAAGCTCAAAGCGCTCCGCGAGAATGATTAAAAGAAATGGCAAAACCCATTATGAAAGATGATAAATCATAATCCGAAATGTAATCTGTCTGAATTGTATCTTGAAGAGGAGAATAGAATGAAAGATCGTTTTGCCTGTCTTTTTTTGACTATTTTCTACCTTTCATTCTGGTTTTTAATTCATTATGTAGTCATAGGCAGCACCATGTTGCTGTATGTTGCAATTATCCCATCTGTCTATGGATTTGGACATTTTTTCTCATGCAAGTACAATGATCATATTGCACTTGCGGCAGACTCAGTCGCTGTGCCGCTGACACTTTGCATTGCATTAATAGTTGGAGGTGTTGAACTAATGATGAATACTATAGATCCTAAACTTGAAGTTTTGGTAAATCTGTTCACTGCTTTTGGTTTCTCATTTGTGGGCGCACATATTATGTTATTTGCCTCTGTCTACTTTTATGAAAAAATAAAAATAAAATTCTAAATCTATCATATTGGCTCTCATTCCGCCAATGTGCAAATTATTCTAAAGGTTCAAAACTTTGTCCCCGTGCTGCTGGAATGTATTTTTTGCCAACATCATCAAATGTCAGATAAGCATGATAAATTTTATTTTCATGAAGTACGGGCAGCGTTGAAGGCCCAACCATTCCTGCTTGTCTGATCTCGTGTACATAAAAAACAGCTATGGTATCACCCACTTTTAAACCTCTTTCGGAATGCCGGACAGTGACAACTCTTGCTTCAATATTCACATCTTGGTCATGGATTGCAAAAAAAGATGTTCGTACTTTTTTTACTTCGATAACAACATCTTCTGTAGCACTGTATTTCAACTGATCATAGATATAAGGTGGTAGTTCTGCTAGTAGACTGCTTGTGTAAAATATCAAAAGAAAGATACATATATTTTTCATTTTCATTTCTTCATTTCTGGAAAACATCATTAAGACTATCTGTAAAAATCAGAGTATCATGGCTGCTGTGACTTGATTTCAGCTGGAAATACAGCCCATTGTGACTGCTGACAAGCTGTATTGTTGGAAATTTAATTAAACGCGACGAGCGTGAGGACAATATGACTCCATTACAAAGAACTTTGTCATCAATCATCATGTAGAAACAATGGTCTTTCATGTTATTCTCAATATCATTTCTTCTGAATCGTTCAGGATTCAGTGTCCATTGTGCAGTTTTTACATCCCATGTACTTACATCATTCTCTGTGATGATTGATTTTATTTTTCCTGGTTTCAAGAGCACATTTGTTGAGTTAAGATTACATTGACTCGCATCAGAAACTCCAATTGGATTTAAAATAAAAAGTTTAAAGCGGGTAAAATCAGCATACACTAAACTGCTAAGCAACACAACTCCCAATACGGATATGACACTTTTGTTTATTTGTTTGAACACGGTATTTAACCTCGAACCCTCATCATTTATGTTTAACGATTAATTATTAAATCATGCCATCTTTTAGTTAAATCTAGAGTGAACTACCCCTCCGTTGACAATCGGTATGTGCCAAAGAGATACTTCCTTTCATTTGAGAGATGGAGTCATATTCGTACTTTTCCATCCATAGGGTCATTTAATTTACTATCGATTTTACTTCAGGCTGGAATGACCGCTGATCATGGATTGATCTGGCATACCGACCGAGGAAGCCAATATGCTTCCGATGCTCATAAAACGCTGCATAAGGAGCATGGGATTACTCAAAGCATGAGCCGCAGAGGAAACTGCTACGACAATACTGTGCAAAGTGACTGTTGCCAAAGAGGAGTCAGGTATGGTATAATAAAATGTTATGCTTTTTATATGTATAAGAAGGAACAAATATGCTAGAAAAACTGCCTATCGATATAGAGCAAAGTACATTGTATCAGGATATTGAAAGATATGGAAAAGTAGAACTCTTTTCAAAAGGAAGGTTAATTTTTACTCCAGAAGAAATGTGTAAAAAGTTCTTTTTTATCATTGATGGCAGAATCAAAATTTCCCAGGTTAACTCACAAAATGGAAAAGAACAGACTTTGAAGATATTGACCCATGGAGATATGTACGATGTGGTAACGCTTCTGGATAATAAAATACACGAGAATCTTCTGTATTCATTGGATAAAGTTACACTCATTGTATTTCCCATAGAAGTGGTGAAGGGTTGGATATGTAAAGATTCTGACTTTAGTAAACTGCTTTTTTCCTACATTGCAAAACAGTTTCGTGATATTGAAGAGTTGGCGCTGGATCTTTCTTTTTATAACATTTCTACCAGACTTTTGAAATTGATCTCTAAAAATATAAACCAAGCAAACCAAAGTAAACCCAATCTCATACATGATCTCTCACATGAAGAGATCGCCAGTCTCATCGGGACTGTACGCAAAGTACTAAACCGTCACATTCAAACGCTTAAGAATGATGGTATTATCGATGTGAATCATAAAAATATAAAACTCAAAGATACACAAAAACTCCTAGATCAACTCTCTTTGTCGTAACAAATTTTTTTATAAAATGCTACTAAAGTGGCAGATAGTTTGTTTCAGATAATACTATACTAATCTATATCAAATATGAAAGGATTTAGTATGTATGTAACAAAATATAACCCAAATAAAGAACTCCAAGAGTTCAGAAAAGGATTTAAACATTTTGATTCATTTTTGGATAATTTTTTGGAGAATAGAGGAAGTTTAATCAAAACAGATTTTAATCCTAGTGTCAATACAAGAGAAGGTGAGCATGCGTATCATGTTGAAGTTGACCTTCCAGGTGTAAAAAAAGACGATATCCATGTAGACATTAAAGAGAATGTTCTGACAATCTCCGGTGAGAGAAAAACCAAAAAAGAGATTCAAGAAGAAGATTATTATAAAGTTGAAAGTGCTTACGGTAAATTTGAAAGAAGTTTTACACTGCCTGAAAACGTAGATGTGGAAAATATTCATGCAGAGTCTCAAGATGGTGTGCTTGAAGTGATTATTCCAAAACTTGGAAAAGTCGATAAACAGCCCAAACGTATAGAAGTTAAATAAGGATTGATGATGGATATTATAGAAAAAACCAAAGAAATCGGCAATGAAATTGAAGAGAGTTTGGAAAAAGGGTATGAAAAAGGCAAAGAGATACTCAGCAATGTCGCCAGTCATCTTCCTTTTGCCAATCTTGCCAAAAAGAAAAGCGGAGATTTTCATGTAGAGATCGATATGCCTGGTGTCAAGAAAGAAGATATCGATGTGAGAATCGATAACAATATTTTGACGGTAAGCGGCGAGAGAAAAATGAAAAAAGAGGTAAAAAAGAAAGACTATTATCTGATGGAGAGTTCATTTGGAAGAATAGAAAGAAGTTTTTCTCTTCCTAAAGGAATTGATCAGGATAAGATCAGCGCCCAATACAAAGATGGCAGACTGGTCATAGACCTTGAGAAAGAAGAGGGTTCTAAGCCAAAGACCGTAGAGGTCAAATAATTTTTTAAACAGCGGTATCCTGCAGAGCTATAGTTTGAGTGGGGGTTGCTTCGCTTTCGCACGTATCTGATTGATGGATTTGAGAACAAAGGGATGTTTTAAAATCCAGATTTCAACTTTGTATTTGCGCGGAAAGTCTACAAGAAATATTCCAATCAAGATAGTAAGTATGCCTTGACCTGGTAAAAATAGCATGGCTATACCGCCTATAATAAAAAGAATACCAAGACTGTTTTTGAGGAATATAAATATCCATTGTACGAGTTTCGGTTTATTGTGCCATAGATATTTTTGACGTTTTGGATGAGAAAAATAATCAGAGGGAATTTTGGTTACGATCCATGGGATCAAAAGCAGGGAGACAATAAACCCTATGATTGATACCAGGGTTAGCAGTAAAAAGAAGTTTTCATGATTATAAATAGAAACTGTCATTTTGCCTTTCTCTCACACTGTCTTTTGGCTGCAGTGCCGATTGAAAAGACATTATAGCAAATAAAAGGAGTCAGATCATGAGCAATTTTGAAGTGTTAAGAGAACAAATGATAGAACGTCAACTTGTAGCCCGTGGTTTACATGATCAAGCAGTACTGACTGCTCTCAGTGCTGTCCCCCGCGAAAAGTTCATACCTACAGAGCTTGTTGAGTTTGCTTATCGTGATTCTCCTTTACCTATTGAAGCGAGCCAGACTATATCACAACCTTATATTGTTGCACTGATGACGGCTGCTTTGAAGTTAAAAGAAAATGACCGGGTTTTGGAAGTGGGTACAGGTTCGGGATATGCAGCCGCAGTGCTTGCCGAAATTTCCAATGATGTGTACACTATAGAACGACATAAAATCTTGGCAGATACTGCGCGGGAACGACTTCGGGATCTTGGCTATACCAATGTTCAAGTGTTGCATGGTGATGGTACTTTAGGGTGGCCTGAACATGCACCGTTTGATGCTATTGTGGTTGCCGCTGGCGGTCCGGAAGTTCCCCAAACGCTTAAAAAACAGTTGGCGATAGGCGGACGTTTGGTCATACCGGTTGGCGCCTCTTTGGATACGCAGAAGCTTATGTATGTACAGCGTATCAGCCAAGATGAGTATGAGGAGGCAGATCTGGGAAGTGTACGCTTTGTTCCTTTGATCGGTGCGGCAGGCTGGGAAGATGAAAAAGCACAGATTTCTGCTGTAACTAAAGCAGAAGAACCATTGCCCGAAATAATTTACAAATCCAGCGAACATTTCGCCACTATAGAGGATGTCAATCTTGATAACCTCATGGAGCGCATTGGCGATAGCCGTATCGTTTTGTTGGGTGAAGCCTCACATGGCAGTGCGGAATTCTATGATATGCGTGCACGTATCACCAAGGAGCTTATAGAGAAGAAAGGTTTCACCATTATCGCCGCAGAAGCAGATTGGCCTGATGCTGCACATATCAATAGCTATGTGCATGGCAAAGAACCCGATGCATTGTTACAGCGTCAGCCTTTTTCACGTTTTCCGACTTGGATGTGGGCAAATCATTCTGTGTTGAACTTTACACATTGGTTAAAAGCACATAATGACAAGATAGTCTCAAGTGATGAAAAAGTCGGTTTTTATGGTTTGGATTTATACAGTGTCTATAGTTCTATGGAAGTTGTACTTCAGTTTTTGGAAAAAGTAGATCCAAAGACCGCCGAGGTAGCCCGTATACGCTATGGATGTTTGATGCCGTGGGCGGAAGATCTTTCTTTATACAGCCGTGCGGTTATTACAAGGCAGTACAGGGAATGCGAAAGGGAAGTTTTAATCATACTGCAAAACTTGCTTCAGAAACGAATAGAATACTCTTTGCAGGACGGAGAAAATTTTTTCAATGCGGAGCAAAATGCAAAGCTGGTTGCCAATGCCGAACGATATTACCGAACGATGTATTATGCAAAGAGCAATTCTTGGAATCAGCGTGATCAGCATATGTTTGAAACTTTGCAGGATGTTCTTCAATTTCGGGGTCCAGAGTCCAAAGCAGTGATATGGGCACATAATTCGCATATCGGAGATGCAAGTGCTACGCAAATGAGCGCAAGCGGAGAAATAAACATAGGTCAGTTAATACGACAGAAGTACGGTGACAAAGCGTATAATATAGGTTTTGGTACGGATCACGGTACAGTTTCGGCCGCTTCAGAGTGGGGAGGTCCTTTAGAGATAAAGAAGGTACAACCATCGCATATTGACAGTTATGAGCGTGTATTTCATGAGGTGAAGAGTGATAATTTTTTATTGCCCCTGCGTAAACCGTTGCTGGAATTAACACGTAACAAATTACTTCAGGAGCGTCTTGAGCGTGCCATCGGTGTCATTTATAGACCAGAAACGGAGTTGCAAAGCCATTATTTTTATGCTTCTTTGCCGAATCAGTTTGATGAATATATCTGGTTTGATGAAACCCACGCAGTGGAAGCTTTAACGAAAGAAACAATCAAGGGAGTGCCCGATACATTTCCGTTTGGACTTTAAATGCAGCAAGAGATAAATCCTAAAACTATTATGAAGCATTTTGCATCTTCTACTGGATTGTCTGATCTGTCACGGGAACCACGTCGTTATTTGTGGACGGATGCTTTTGCTGTATGTAATTATCTTGGGCTTTATCGTCAAACCGGTACACATGAATTTCTCGAACTTGCGTTAAGATTGGTCACCCAGGTGCATCAAATACTTGGTAAGCACCGTAGTGACAGTCAATTGAGCGGATGGCTGAGCGGTTTATCTGAAGAAGAAGCACAACAGCACCCTACACGGGGAGGACTGAGGATTGGAAAGAAGTTAAATGAACGGCATGTTCATGCGCCTGCCGATGAGTCTCGTGAGTGGGATATGGACGGTCAATATTTCCATTATCTGACAAAATGGATGCATGCGCTTAACTGTGTAAGTCGTGTGACAGGTAATAGTATGTATATCCTATGGGCGATGGAACTTGCGAAAGTAGCGTATGATGCATTTACCTATATCCCTTTAACCGGTGGAACAAGGCGTATGTACTGGAAAATGAGTATTGATCTTTCCCGTCCTTTGGTTTCTTCTATGGGGCACCATGATCCGCTTGATGGCTTGATCACGTTTTATGAACTTGAAGCTACTGCAAAGCAGTTCTCTTTAAAAATAAGCCTTCAAACAGAAATTGAGTCTATGGAAATGATGTGTAAAGAAAAAGATTGGGCTACAGAAGATGCATTGGGCCTCGGTGAATTGCTTACTGATGCCTACAAACTGGTTCAGTTGATTGATATCCATCAGTTGAGAGATACGGACAGACTATTGTCATTGCTCGAAGATATAGAATACAGTCTACATATGTTTTCCAATCACAACCAGTTGCATTTACCTGCCCAATATCGTTTAGCATTTCGTGAGCTTGGACTCAGTATCGGCTTGTGTGCCATAAGTAGGATGCAAAATAGAATTGAAAAGCACCCCAATCATTTTAAAAATGCTGATCAATTAACTTCAATGCTAAGCAGACTTTCGCATTTTTTTCCTATCAGTAAGTTAATTGGTGATTTCTGGTTGCAGCCACAGCATCGTTTGGTTCATAGCTGGTCGGATCATGAGGATATTAACACAGTGATGTTGGCTACTGTTTTGGCACACGAAATGTATCTGTCTTGTGATTAAGCAAAAGGGCGATGTTCATAGAAGTAGTGTATGTTATAATAATCATTTAATCAGAAAAAAAGGAAACATCATGTTGAGTATTGATTTGGATGAAAAAAACGGTATCGTTCTTCTTAAGCCTGATGGGGCATTGTCTGAGGATGATTTTAAATATGCCGCAAGTATCATAGATGGTTATATAGAAAAAGCTGGAAAGTTAAACGGTATTATCATACAGGTGGAGTCATTTTCTGGATGGGATTCGTTTTCCGGATTTACGGCGCATATGAAGTTTGTCAAAGAACATCACAAAGAAGTATCGTATGTTGCCCTTGTGACAGATTCGTTACTGGCAGAGTTTGCCGAGCATATCGTCAATCATTTTGTGAGTGCAGAAGTAAAACATTTTTCTTTTGATGCACTGGATGATGCCACAAAATGGATAGAACAATCAACGCAGCAGTAATCAATACGTTACTTTAAAACGCAGATAGTACGTGTTGTGTACTCTTGCAAAGCCGCTTTCGCTCTCTCCTGCGTACAGCATCGCTCCAAGTGCCAAAGAGGTGTCATCACTGATACTGTAGGCAAGCAGCGGTGCGAAATAGGCACTGCTGTCTTCGGTGTTGTAAATCACACTTGCCGTAGCACTGTAGAGCAGGTTAAAATCATAATATGCCGATGCTCCAAAATAGTCCCTATAGGCAAAACGGTTGTTGCCTAGTGTGCTATTCTGATACACAAATATCTCTTCATAGGTATAGGTTTGCGATGAGTGTATCCACTCTGTTGCAAGCGTCAGTCCACCCGTAAAACCATAGTCCAGTCCCAGTATGGTCTGGTAAAAATCTTTGTCTAAAAGCGTGTCTTTGAAATATCCCCCTTCGCTTCGCCACTCGATACCTGTGTCAAATACATTGCCTTCGATCTCATAAGCGATCATCTGGGCATCATTGCTTGTAAAAAGATCCAGTGCGATGTCGGCAACCCCGACATTTCCTTTGATCCTTCCAGCGTACTTATAGCTGTCATCCTGTCGTTTGGCTGCTACGACCATCACTTCGCTGAGTTTGCCTAAAGCATAGGTGTAAGAGAGGGCATAGGTGCCAAAAACCTGATCCGGCTCAAGCGCAAGCGGGTTTCTTGGGTTAAAAAGATCTGTCGGAGTCCAGATGCGTCCTACACCCATCGTGATTTTCTGCAGACCAAAGACCGCATTGTGTGTTTCATCTGCATAGCCGATGTTTAGACGATGCAGGCGTCCATAGACCTCACCTCTTCCATAGTTGTTTCGGTTGGTTTGCAGTTCAAAAGGCGTATCTGCCTGCATGGAGCCAAGATAGAGATATTCATAACTGTTGATATACTCCTCTCCATAATAATTGTCGATATCGGCAATGATGTTGGCAAACCAATTTTCTTTTTTGATGTCACCTGTGAGGCGTACTCTGTTATAGTTGTACACTATCCGCTCTTCTTCTGTATAGGGAACAGTGGAAAGTGTATAGTTGGTATTCTCTACACTAAAGCGCTGTTCTGCTGCCATAAGTGGCACTGTAAGAGAGGCTGCTAATGCTGTTTTAATGATCTTCAACGACCGCTCCGTCAGAGAGTACAATAACACGTTTAGACTGCTCAAGTACATATCTGTCATGCGAAGCAAAGATGACGGTGACCTGTTCTTTTTCGTTGAGTGTGCGTAACATCTGCATGAGACGTTCACTGTTTTTGGAGTCAAGGTTTGCTGTGGGTTCGTCTGCAAGTATGAGTTTGGGGCGTGAAGCTACTGCACGTGCTACTGCTACACGCTGCTGTTGACCACCGCTTAACTCTGATGGCAGTTTATCGAGGATATCTTCTATCTGCAAGATGGAGGCAAGCTCCAAGATGCGCGCATTGATTGCCACCTCATCGAACTTGAGTAGTCTCATAATGAACCCGATATTTTCACGAACCGTCAGTACCTGTATCAGATTGTACGCTTGAAAAATAAACCCGATATGATTCAGCCGCAACTTAGCCATCTTCTCTTCGCTGTAAGCGGATATCTCTTCTCCCTCAAAAAATATCTTCCCGCTTGTTGCAGCGTCCAGTCCGCCTATAATGTTCAAGAGAGTCGTTTTGCCTGAACCTGACTCACCGCTGAGCGTAGTAAATTCTCCTTTTTCAAAGCTAAGATTGATATCTTTGAGGGCTTTGATCTCTTTGGGAGAATCGGGGTAGAATGTTTTGCAGATATGGCTGAGTTTCATACCGTTTTTCCTTGTATGATTTGTATGGGTTTGATCTTCTTGAGTTTGAGAAGGGGCCAGATCACTGAAAGCAGCGTAGCAAAAAATACAGCAAAAAAAGCTTGAACGAAATAGTAAAGATGCATATTTGCATACATAACAGCACTATAGCCATACAGTTCAAGTCCTGCTTCAAAAGAGCGCATATCAATACCTACAGTTGACATATACCAAAGAAGAAGCCATCCTAAAAAAGCACCTGCCATATAGCCGATAAACCCTAAAAAAGATGCTTCCAGTAGTATCTGGTCTCTTACCATTTTATAGGGTGTACCTATGGCAAGCATGATGCTAAATTCACGCATCCGTTCCAAAACTGAAACAAGCATCACGCCAAAGATGCCCAATGCTGCAACGATAAAGACAATGGCATAAGAGGCTAAATTGAATATATTTATCAATTCCTGCATCTGTATAAGCAGCGGATAGAGTTCATCCCAGCGAAGTACATCTACATCCCCAAACAGAGTTTGAAGTTCTTTTTGTATGATGCGTATTTGTTTGCTGTCTTTGACGCGTAATGCTAACTGGGTGGCACTCTGTTGCAGGTTTAGAAATTTTGACATCTGCTCTATAGAGACAAAAACAGAGCTGTCATCAATAGAAGGGTTACCTGTTTTGAGTATCCCTGTGATGCGAAAAGAGATGGAATTAATCTCTCCTGATGCGTCCTGGGCGGTGAAGATGACACGGCTTCCTAGAGAGAGATTGAGCTTTTTAGCCAATGCAGAACCGATCAAAGACCCTGTATTTTCTTTGCCAAAACTATACTCTCCTTGGATGGTAAAAGAAGAGAGTTGACCGAAGTTTTGCTCCTGGTCCAGATAGATACCTTTGAGTATTGCCCCAAGTGACTTGTGTGCTGTGGCGATGAGACCTTCTTGTTCTAATCGGATGGAGTAAGCGTCAATACCTTCAATCTTTGAGAATACCTCTTCATACTTTGAAATAGCCAAGAGTCTGTAGTCAAGACTTTTTTGGAGACGATACTCTTTGGCATACACAGAAATCTCTCCAGAGTCGCTTCGTATGGTAGTGTTGATCAAATGGCTGATCATACCGTCATACAGTCCTTGAAGTCCAAGCAGACCACCCAGACTCAGCCCAATCATCATGATGACCATCAAAGAGCGTGTTTTGCGTCTCCAGATACTCAGCCAGGCAAGATGTTGAGCTATCTTATACATATCTCATTGCCTCCATAGCAGTCAGCTTATTGATCTTAGAGATTGGATAGAGTATGGCTGCAAGATTAAGTATAAAGATCGTCAGGGCATTCCATGTTATGGTAAAAAGATCGAAATTCATCGGTATTTCATCACTGATGACACCATATTCCTTATAGGTTTCGGCTATACCGGATATCACGATAGGGTGAAGTTCATAATAATAGGCAACGGAGGCACCGATGAGTGTACCAACAACTACACTGGCCGTTGCCAAAAGCACTATTTCGATAAAAAGCATACCAAAGATATCTTTGGAAGTGAGTCCCAAAGCTCTAAGAAGTCCTATCTCTCTGGCTCTGGTATAGATATTGACATAGGAGAAGATCATGATCACAAAAAAGATCACGAGAAAAAAGATGGAGATGGAGATATAGTTAAAAATAGAGTCAACCAGCATCGCCTGCACTAAAGCCGAAAGAAGTATTCTCCAATTTACGACTTCAACTTCTGATGGCAGTGAAGTCTGCAAGTGTGCAGTCATTTTATCGATAGCGTTATTGTCATGAAAATAAAGGGTGAAATAACTGGCTATGTTCTCACTCAACATCACGGTATCCAGATAGGATTTATTTACAAAAGCCGATTGTGAGTCAAATTCGAATAGACCTGTTTTGAAAATGCCTTTGACTTTGAATAGCTCAGCAGCAAAAGAGTAGTCAATGGAAGAGCCGACCATGGCTATCTGGTCGCCCACATTCACCTTAAGACGTTTGGCAAGCTCAGAGCCGATATATATTTGATTGGTGTCATTATCCTCGAGGTACTCACCTTTTATGCGTGATTCGTGCAGTTTACTCAAGGATTTTTCACGTGATGGCACAATGCCTGCGACCAGACCTCCTACAGCTTTTTCATCCCCTGAGAGTAATGCATAGGTCTCAAATCTTTGGCTATAGGACTTGATAGAAACGTCATTTTTGAGTATAGCATCAATACTGCCGGCATCTTCTATAAGGTTATCGTAACCGCCTTCATCTCTATAGCCATTGAGATTTACATGCGCATATCCTGTATAGATTTCCACAGAACTTTTAATGAACCCAAAATGTGATCCATCCGTAAAAGCAACATACACGATAAAAAAGGCAGTAGTTACTGTGCTCAAAAGCAGAGTAATGATACTTCTGGCTTTTGATTTGACGATGTTTCGAAACGCAAGAGAAAGAAGCATCAGCTTATCTGGAATACCGTATTAAGGCTTGTTTTGTAAAATACGAAGCATGAATTTTTGCATCATAGTTTATTTTTTCAAAGATGATTTTGGTGCTATTGGTCTTCTTGTTTGCTTCAAGCGGTTTGAGTTCCATAACCATCGGTACTTTATGGGATCCATGCTGTTCTACTTTGGAGAACGTCATGATTCTTACTTCTTGCATCCTGTCATCATAAAAAATCTCTTTCAGTGGTACGGCATTAACAACATCAACATCGATGATAATTTTTCCCCACACCACCGCGGCATTTTGTTTTGGAATGAGTTCCAGGGTAGCTGTGCTAGCTGTAAGGGAGAGAAGTTTGGCAGTATAGTCTTCTTCGAGTGAACTCTCTTTTACCATATCGTCATTAGTAAAATCGCTTCCCATCCAGCTTTGCAGCATCATGGAGGGCGGTATTTTGATGGTACGTTCTATCTTGGGAATATACTGCCACATCTGTGTGTCGAGTTTCAAAAAGGTGATGCCCTGATCTTTTTTAGGGTAGAGTATCTTGATAAAACTTTTTGTATTGCCCTCTGACCAGCTCTCTATCTCGACGGTGCGTTGACCTCTTTTGGAAGTAACGATCATCTTCATAGTTGCATACATATAGTCGCCACGCAGATTTTTTTCAAGTTTTTTGATGATGTCTTGGGCTTCGTCGGCTTGCAGCCAGAGGGTAAAAATACAAAGGAACACCGGCCATTTCATATGCACTCTTTTTTTATTTTATTGTAGCAAAATAGCACAAGGATGTATAGTAGAGCCTTGTAGGTTATGCATAAGAGAAGATACTAAGGGCGTATCTGTTCTGTTTCTTCAATAAATCTTCTTATCACCTCTGCTGTTTTTTCAGGTGCTTCGAGTATGGGAACATGCCCAGTCTCTTTTAGGATGATAAGTTGACTCTTGGCAATCGTACGGTGAAAGAGTGTTGCATCATCAACATGTGTCATCCTGTCTTTTTCTCCCCATACAATGAGTGTCGGTACATCGATGCTTTGAGCAGCAATGCTTAAATTGACATCCTCATACATACCATTATAGATCTCTTTTTCTATCTCGCGTCTTGCACACTTTTCCTTCAAAAGCGCCTCTTTGATGATATCCGGAATATAGGGAGGCTCATGCATTGAGTAGTTGAGAAGTGTCTCAAGTCTTTCTTTGGTACAGACATCATACAGCGGATTGGTATCGGAGTGCTCTACCAGTATGACGCCGTCACTTTTTGTCTTCTCCACCCCCATAGAGTCTATCAGGATGAGTGCCTTTACATTTTGAGTATGATCTGCTGTGTAACGTAACGCAATAGCGCCTCCCATGGAGTGCCCCAACAGATAAAATCCTTTGATATTTTTCGCATCTATGAATTGTTTGACTCTTTGGGCCTGTTGGGTGATGGTGTACCCCAAATCTTTTTTGGAAACACTCTCTGCGTGTCCGGGCAAATCAATCGCGATAATATGGTACTCATCATCCCACTGATCTGCCACTCTGTTCCACGTATCTTTGCCCCCGCCAAATCCATGAATCAATACCAGAATCACAGCACTGTGTACATCATTTTCGCTATAGACCACTTCGCCAAAGTCCAAAGTGATGGATTTTTTTTCCAATCCTGCACTGTAACGTTCATACCGTGTAACGACATCATAGAGCTTTTGAGCGTTCACACCAAAGAAGCTGAGCAGTACAACAAGCAGAAAAAACATAATTTTTTGGATTGGCATGATAACTCTTTTTTTGGGTATTGACGTATTTGAAACACTCAAAGATTATATCCTAAGATTTCAAAGCACCCAAACACAACAATGCTAATAAATATGCTACAATCGCAGCCATGATGAAACTTGATAAAGAACACTACCTTATAAACAGACTCTCTTCCAAACATATCGGTGATGATGCCGCGGTAATAGGCGATACACTCTACAGTATGGATGCTTTTTTTGAAGACACACATTTTAAACGTGAGTGGATGAGTATGGCGCAGATCGCACGCAAAGCGATGCTTATCAATCTCTCTGATGCGGTTGCCATGAATGCCCAGCCACAGTATGCGCTTGTGACGGTGAGTATCCCGACAGATATGACACATGAGCAGATAGATGAACTTACCATGAGTATGCAATATACAGCGGCGCAGTATGGGTGCGAAATCATAGGTGGCGATACCATAGGTGGCGACAAACTGCATCTAAGTATCACCATCATCTCCAAAAGCGATGCGCCGCTACTGCGCAAAGGCTTAAAAGAGGGTGACTTACTCGCCTACACAGGCAGCTTGGGGCAAAGTAAAAGAGACCTTGACAGACTTTTTAAGGGTGAACAGATAGAAAAAAATTCACGTTTTTATGAGCCCGTATTGCGGGCAGATTTTATAGCCAAGTCCAGACCGTTTTTACGTACAGGGATGGATATCTCAGATGGACTCTACTGTGACACAAACAAAATGCTGGATATTAATACATATGGATTTGATGCGTTGATGCCGATAGATGAAGTAACAGGCTTCAGCGGTGAAGAGTATGAGATGTTAGTGGGTTTTGCCCCTGAACATCTTGAGACACTTAAAACCATAGCCAAAGAGACCGATACTCCGCTGAGTGTGTTTGCAAAAGTTGTTAACAATGACAGGCGTTATCCCTGCAAAAGCCACCATTTTAAAGCTTAGCGCCACGCAGAGTGCATTTTTCGTCTAAGTGCCTCTTGTACCTCTAAGCGCAATTTTTTGGCTTCTTCGCCAAAGACAAAGGTGCCTTTAAAGCGCGTTTCCACTTCATCAATATAGCGCTTAAATTCTTTTTCTTCTTCCGCATTTTTTGGCGGCGTAAAAAGGTACTTCATGCCGCTGTTTTGATCCTGTTTTTTTCTCTGTGTCTCGATGTAGAGACGGCTTGAGATACGTTTAAAGCTTGCGTTTGGCTGGAGTTCATAGACCTGTATCCGTGCACCAAAGGGTGCATCATAGGCTCTTCCCAGTCTGTCCCATGCGCTGTAGAGTGTGAGGGTAGTGCCATTTATCTCATAGGCGCCGTCTTCTAGACTTTTGTCCGCACAGGTTCCGGTACGGTCTTGGAGTATAAGACTGAGTATAAACGTAAGGTCATTGTTGTTCTCTTCAGAGTAGAGCTTCATCACTTCACCTTTGGAGTCGTAAGCATCATAATTGTCGGTGATGATGGAAAATTCAAAATTTCCCATACTGATGTGTTTTAGATCCCCTGATTGTAATAGTGTCATCAATAGACCAATCGCTATCCATACCCTCATCTATACTCCTGTCTATGGGGAACATTTCTGCAGGCTAAATCTGCAGGATATCCTCTGTTTAGGGCTATTTTTATAGCCAATTGGCTTAGTGTAGCTTCCTCAAGGTGCAAATGCTGTGTAAAGAGATTTGTGTGTGATTCGATGTAGCCAAGCTGTACAAACTCTTGCGCGATAGCATCTATCATATCAAGCACGGAAGAGACTTTAACGATTTCACATCTGGCATAGCGAGCACGTGCAAATGAGACTTCCGCCACGCGCAACGTGGGGTCGCTTCCGGGGATCTGCTGTGCACCAAAGAGCGGTTTTGAACCTACTGTGGCACTGCAAAAAGAGGGTATAAACTGTGCAAGATGCCTGATAGCGGCGTGAGTGCGTTTGGTGGTTTCTTCCTCTGTCCATGATCTTTCTATCTTTTCTATGAAGTTCTGTCCCAGATGTGGCTGACAGCTAAAGGGTGTATTGGCAACCAGTCCGTCTTCATACAGTGTGATCTCTTTGGTCATACCGTGCAGCTGAAAGTAGCCACCGGGGTAGGGGGTAAACTGTCCCATACCTTGTGGGGTACCGCGCTCTCCATGAAAGATGATCTCAGGAAATTGTACCCCATTGCTTCCCTCCCAGTGACTCACATAGGCGGCTTTGAACTCTACCATTGATTTGCATGGAGCACCAAGCAAGTCATCGATCTTTCCCGTGCGAAATCCTGCAGCATTGATGAGATAGTCAAAATGCCGGGTGTGACTGAGATCGTCTTTGACATAAGAGATATTCCAGCCGTTGGTGTCTGCATCTTGCTGAACGTTATGGACGATACTTTGGGTCAGTATGCTGACAGAGGGCAGACTTTCGAGCATCAGTGTCATACCTGCAGCCATCCTAAACAGATTGAGTCCATACTCCTGCACCATCACAAGCGGATATTGTACAGAGTCTAAGTCAATCGTTTTGGCCACAGGAATCATCCATTCATCCAAACTTTGGGGAGAGGGTACACTCTTTTGTTGTTTGAGTTCCTCCAGCCTTTGGCGTGTGTAGAGTCTGTAGTAGTTTTCGGGTTTACCAAGCACTTCGTTTTGCTTGTCTTTGGCGATAAGACTTTTATACTCTTTTGTAAGCATCTCAAGACGCGGCAAGAGGGCTTGGGGTGTGGAGCTGTCGGTTAGGGGCAGAGCGATCACGGTGGGACGATAGTCCACCACAAAAGGATAAAACCGTAAAAAATCAATGGACTGTTTGAGCAGGCTCACACACTGGCTATCGGAGATCTCACGGTAGAGGTTGCCTCCTGCATGCAGGTGACACCAGGGCGGCCCGCTTACTAAAGTGTTTTCTTTTTCAAAGAGTGTGACATCAAGTCCTGCTCCCGCAAAACAGAGCGCCGCACTGGTACCGGCAACACCGCCGCCTATGATGGCTATCTTGGCATGAGATGTATTCATAAAAGTTCCAATAACTCCGCAAAGTCTTCTATGACGGCAGTTGGATTGAACACATGTATCTTTTGTCCGTAGTTGTATCCGTAGCTTACGCCGACAGAGTGCATCCCGCAGGCATTGGCAGCCTGAATGTCGTTTTTACTGTCACCGATCATCAGAGCATGATGCACCTCTTCGCCCAGCGTTTCACAAGTATGAAGCAGCGGTGCGGGGTCAGGTTTTTTGACATCCAAAGAGTCTCCTCCAAGTACAAACTCAAACAACTCTTCCATTCCCAGTCCATTAAGTATGGGTGTTACAAAGGTAAAAGGTTTGTTGGTTATGATGGCTAAACGATAGCCTCTGTCTTTAAGTTCATGGAGTGTTTTCGGCACATTGGGGTAGGCGTGTGTGTCATCACAGAGATGTTTGGAGTAAAAGTCAAAAAAGATCTCCAGCGCTTTTTCAACCAAGCCATTATCGAGTGTTTCATCTGCAATCACCGCCCCCGAAAGAGCACGTTTGACCAGCATCATCGCACCATTACCCACCCAACCGTGAATGATCTCTTCAGGAAAAGTGTTCCGTTCAAGTTTCTGCAACATCAGATTGACAGATTTTGCAAGGTCGGGTGCGGAGTTGATAAGCGTGCCATCGAGGTCAAAGAGAAGCAGTTTTTTATCGAAAAATTTCATACAGAACCTTTAGATATAATCGTATCAAATCAAGATTATTCATTTTTCATACCTTAGCAAAATTTTAGTTATACTATAGATAAACAGACCTATTTGGTAGTTCGTTTTTGTCAGTTTGTGGAGGAAGCGGGAGGTTGCTCTACAAGTTTTTGATAACAAGTATGAAAAATCATTTCTCGTGTAGATACTTATTACACTGTAGCAAGCATACCTCCCACGAGTACGCTTAGTGTAAGAAGATAATACACACCCACCATCCAGCCCAGTTTTTTCCCGCCTAAAACAAATACGATCCCCAGCTTTACTAGTGAATTGACCGTTGTTGCGATGATAATACCGTGAATGGCGGCTTCTTGGCTGATATCATGAAGTGCAAGCTGCGAGAGTGAAAGGGTAATTGCATCTACATCGGTAAGCCCAGATAAAAAGGAAACAAGGTAGATACCTGAATCTCCAAGCTCGGATTGAAATATCCCGATAGAGCCAAAAATCAAGCCAAATAATAGTCCTAACTTCAAAGCTTCCCAAAGTGCCAAGGGATTGGTGTTGACCTGTGTTTGTTCGATGGAGTGGGGTGTTTCGTGTTTATAAAGATAAAAGATGACAAGCAAACCTGCTGCAGTCGCACCCAAAAAAGGAAGGGCAAGGGCTTTGGTCAGTGAAAAATTAAAAAATGATGTCTCCAGCAGTACTCTGGCATACATGATGGTTGAAGCGATGGTGATGCCGGCGGCATAATTGTGTGAAAACATATTTTTGACAGCATAGAGTTTTGAAAGCATGATGGTTACAGCAGTAGAGGATGCCAAGCCTCCAAAAATGGCTGTAACATACACACCTTTTTGGTTGCCCAGCATCTTGGTGGCTATGTACCCCACAAAAGAAATACCTGCTATCAATACCACCATCAGCCATGTTTTATAGGGATTAAAGATACCAAAGGGATCGATCATCTTATCGGGTAAAAGAGGAAGCACGATAAAGGACATCATTAAAAACAGTGTTGCATTGTTCCAGTCTTCAGAAGTAATATTTTCCTTGAGTCTTGCAATATCGCTTTTGGCTCCCAATAAAAAAAGCATCATCACCGCAAGTAAAATCGCATAAGCCTCCAGTGAATAATAGATCATTACACCAAAAGCAAAGGTCAGAATGGCTGCCATTTCCGTCGTAACACCATCACCCTCGCTTTTAAGATACGAGAGCAATACCAAGATGCCAAATACTCCAAAAGCGATAGGAAAAAAAATCGGTATGAATACCTGCATCCACGCACTCAGATAACCAAACAGTGTAATAAGTGCAAAGGTTCTTGTCCCTGCAAACCCCATTTTTTCTTTTTTTTGATAATGCATCTCTCTCTGGAGTCCAATCATCATCCCGATAATAAGTGCAATGCCTATTTGTTTTACGATCAAAAAATCCATACGCTTCCACCTTTCTACTTAGCTGGACAATTATAACATGAAACACGATTTGTAGCGTTTTTTTGACTATGAATCAAATATGGCTTGTCTGCATTGTAATTGTACACGGAGTATTGTATACTTCACCAAAACCAGATGATGGTAAAAGGAGAAGTTCATGAAGCGTATTTACGGATTGATGATGAGTCTTGTGCTGGTGCTGTTGATGCAGGGGTGTGCGACACATGCAAATTTTATTAAAAAATATGATGCATGGGTTGGGCAAGATATCAACGCATTTATCCTCAAAGCAGGGTATCCTGACAGTACCTATACTTTACCCAACAAGCATACCGTGTATGTTTATGCACGTTCAAGAGTTTATAGTGTACCGTCAATGCCTATGATGGGGTATGGCTATGGCGGCTATTATTACGGTGGGTATGGTATGTTTGCGTATGGCAACGAAGTGGTGCAAGAGTCTTGCAATCTTTATCTTGAGACAGATCAAAAAGGCAAGATCGTGATGTGGGGTTCACGTGGTAACCGTTGTGTCTCAGAATAGTTTAAAGGTGTCAAATGATGTTTGAAATCGCGGAGTATATCGGTATCGTTGCATTTGCCGTCTCAGGTTTTTTTGTTGCGGTGCGTACAAAGTTGGATTTTTTAGGTACGCTGATTTCTGTGTTTTTGACCGCATTGGGTGGGGGAATCATCAGAGATATTGCGGTCGATAAAACTCCTTATACCTTTACCCACAACACACCGGCTTTAACCATTTTTATCGTGATGGTGCTGTTGATACTCTTTCGGTTCCACAAACGAGACAGCATAGAAAACAAACTGCTGTTTATACTTAGTGACTCCATCGGACTTATCTCATTTAGTATTACGGGGGCACTGATTGCTATTGAAGCAGAGCTGAATCTTACCGGTGTATTGGCTTTGGCTTTTGTCACTGCCGTAGGCGGCGGTATCATCAGGGATGTCATCATCAATGAAGTGCCGTTTGTGCTAAAAACAGGATTTTATGGCACGATAGCCCTGCTGATAGGATTAACATTGTATGTGCTCAATCAGTATGGTTTGGTAAGCTATTTTGCTTTGAGTATTGTTTTTACCGTCGGTATGCTGCTCAGAATCATCGCGTATTATAAAAAATGGGCGATACCGTTGGTGTAACCAACAAAGGAGAGAAATGATGATCACACAAATCCCTTTTAGCAGCCTCTATGCTGCCAATCATGGTTGGCTTCAAAGCCGGTTTCACTTTTCTTTTGCTGAGTATCATGACAGGGCAAATATGCATTACGGTGTTTTGCGTGTCATGAATGATGATATTATCGCACCGCATACGGGTTTTGGTACCCATCCCCATCGTGACATGGAGATCATTACTTATGTGCTTAGCGGTGAATTGACACATCAGGACAGTATGGGAAATGCAGAGAGCTTAGGGCGTGGCAGCATACAGTATTTGAGTGCTGGAACGGGTGTATCACATTCGGAAAAAAATGAAGCCAATGTTGCTGTGCATCTCATACAAACATGGATACTCCCCTCACACAATGATCTGCTTCCACGTTACGGCTCAAAAGTATTTGATGTCAAGGCGCGTCACAACAGATGGTTGCATCTCATAGGACCAGAAGGTAAAGCAGATGTGATCAACATTTATCAGGATGCCAATATGTTTGTGGCGGAGTTGGATCAAAATAGAACCCTTGGTTTTGAACTGAAAATTGATAGACAGCTTTACCTCAAAGTGATGGAGGGCAGGGGTACAATAAACGAGATAATCTTTGAACAAGGTGATGCAGCCAAAGTCTGGGATGAAGATTTGTTTATAGAGTCTTTGACTCCTATGCATATTCTCTTGGTTGAGATGCCAAAAGCATAAATGAAAAAAGAGAAAATTCTCATAGTAGGTGCCGGGCTTAGCGGGCTTTACAGTGCTGTTTTACTTCAGGATCTTTATGATGTGGAAGTCCTAGAAGCCCGTGAACGAACAGGCGGACGTATCTTGGCTATAGGTGGACATGATATGGGTCCCTCATGGGTTTGGGGACATCAAAAAAATATCTTGCAGCTTATCCAAACACTGGGTTTGGAACTTTTTTCACAAAACATCAAGGGATTGTCAGTGTATGATGCACCCGAGGGTGTACAAAAATTTAAGGCACCAGTGGGTGCTGCATCTTACCGGATAAAAGGTGGACTACCGCAACTCATATCTGCTTTGGAAAAACGTCTTCATACACCTGTAAGGCTGAATGAAAAGGTTATATCTCTGGCACAATCAGAAGAAAAGATAGTGCTAAAAACAGTATCTGCTTACCATGAAGCAGATAAAGTGATCATCACCCTGCCTCCACGGTTGGCGATAGAAAGCATTGCGTATAGTCCTGCCTTGTCTTCATCGCTTGTGTCACAGCTTCAGCATATAGCTACGTGGATGGGGTATGCTGCCAAGTGTGTTGTAGAATACAGTGAAGCTTTTTGGAGAGAAGAGGGATTAAGCGGTTTTGGTGTATCTCATCTGGGACCTCTAGGGGAGATACATGATGCATGTACCGAAGATAAAGCCGCACTCTTTGGTTTTGTGCATAGTTATGCCAAATTTGACAACTTTGAAGAAGCTGTGATTGGACAGTTAACGCGACTCTATGGAAAAAGAGCAGCGAATCCTTTGGCTGTCTATGTGGTGGATTGGAAAAAAGAGCAGTTCACGTCTACAACTTTAGACCACACGCCATTAAAAGAACATCCTTCTTATGGATTTGAAGCGACACACATGGATGGTAAAGTCTTATTTGCCGGTACGGAAAGTGCCTTGAGGGAAGGTGGTTATCTTGAAGGTGCTGTTGTTTCCGCGATAAAGCTAGCAAAATCTTTATAGTCTGTGAGGGACTCAGGCTTTAAATAGTTTGAGTGTACTCATATTTTTTAGACTGTTAAGACTACTTATAGGGTTTCTTCTTGTGTCCAGATAGACAAGATGTGGCAACGACACCAGTTTTTCAGCATTTTGTATATGATTATCGTGAGCTACGATTTTTTTGAGCGTACTAAGTGTACTGAGCACTGTGATATCGGTGATATTATTGTGCTGTATAAAGAGAAACTTGAGCCTTTGGGAGTGACTTAAAGGGCTGAGGTCAGAGATTTGGTTGTTTGAGAGTGATAGTTTGTGAATCTTCGTGAGTGAAGCAAGCGCTGAGATGTCTGAAATCTGATTGTCCGAAAGACTAAGGCGTTCAAGCCAAACCAGTGAGCCAAGTTCAGAAGGAATCTGCGTCAAACCAAGTGAACTGAGGTCAAGATAGGGAAGTTGTTTTTCTTGGCAGAGCGCTATTTTTTCTTGTGCTTCATGTGTCATGAACTGTCCATTTTTGTAGAGTTAAGGACATCATAACATAGTTTGCATGGCGTTATCATGCCTGAAATGTTTTAGCCAAACCAAAGCCCCCATAAAGTACCATCGGGCTCAATCCAACACGAAGAGCCAAAATGCACGTAGACCTAACCCAGGGCATCATCAAACACCATATCATGAAACTGGCTGTACCTGCTGTGGTAGGATATTTTTTTCATACGATGTTTAATGTTACCGATACCTTTTTTGCCGGTCAACTCTCGACTCAGGCACTTGCAGCACTTTCTTTGTCGGCTTCTGTGTTTTTTATGGTGTTAGCTATTGGTATCGGCATGTCTGAAGCGGTGACTTCTTTGGTAGGAAATGCTCTGGGTGAGAAGAACATCCCTAAGGCACAGCACATCGCACTCAACTCTATAGCTTTTTCATTAGTACTGTCTTTGTTGCTTTCTGTACTGGGTGTGTTCTCTGTACCGTACTTGGTGGAGGCGTTGGGCGACCCTTCGTATAGGGCGGAGACGCTGGACTACATCAACCTTATATTGTATGGTGCAGTATTTTTTGTGGGCGCATTCTTTTTGAATGCACTTCTTAACGCAGTAGGCGATACGAAATCGTTTAGAAATATACTCATCATTACGGCACTCCTTAACATCATTTTAGATTATCTGTTCATCAGACACTTTGGGATGGGAGTCGGTGGCATCGCTATGGCAACCATCATTGCTGAAGCCATCACGATGTTTTATCTTCTTTATAGGGTGAGACAAACAAAGCTGTGGTGTGAAGTGTCCAAGTTTAGATATGATGGGCATGTCATGAAAGAACTGCTCAAACAAGGTTTACCGCCAAGCGTCAATATGTTCATGATGGCATTTGGTATGTATATCATCACCTATTTTGTCGCGCCATTTGGCAAAGAGGCTGTAGCTGGTTTTGGTATAGGTATGCGCATTGAGCAGATTTTTCTTATGCCGGTAATAGGACTCAATATTGCCACACTTGCCATCGTCTCTCAAAACAACGGAGCCAAAGAATATGGACGCATTGCACCTACGCTGCGTTTAGCGATACGCTATGGATGGGTCATGAGTACCATAGGTGTAAGTGCTTTTATGCTTTTTGCAGAGTACTTTGCCTCATTGCTCACCTCAGATCCGATTGTTGTGAAGCAAACCGCGCTTTATTTGCGTGTGAGTGGTGTGGCTTCGTATGGGTTCGTGGTGATCTTCCTTTATATCGCTATGCTTCAAGGCATAGGCAAACCAAGTGTTATCATGCCTGTGAGTATTT
Source organism: Sulfurovum sp. (assembly GCA_011391015.1). Lineage (GTDB taxonomy): Bacteria > Campylobacterota > Campylobacteria > Campylobacterales > Sulfurovaceae > Sulfurovum. The sequence goes on along the minus strand of JAABRH010000016.1, from coordinate 5,548 downwards.
ACAGGCAAGTGATTGCCCCTGTACTTGTATTTTCCGTGTTGGCATGGATGGGCATGGGTGTCTTGTCGCTGTGGATAGGACTGGATATGATTATCTTCTCTTCCGCACTCTTTTTATGGCTCTATGGAGAGAAAAGGTTAAAAAATTTGGAGACCCAGAATGTTTCTGCTTAGGATGACACGATGACAGACATAGACAAACCCTGCATCAGAAGATGCTGTTTAAGTAAAGAAGATATCTGCCTTGGATGTTTTCGCAGTTTTGATGACATGTGCAAATGGAACAAGGCAAGTGTGGAAGAAAAACTGCAGATGCTAGATGTGGCAGAACAAAGAAAAAGAGACTATAGGCAAAAAGATACCTCCTCTAAACGATAACCTTTGCCTATTTAGGACTTATCCACGCCTCTATCATCCGTAACTCATCATCTGCGATGGTATGGCTTTTGTCATAAGAGATGAACTCCACATCAAAACCGCCTTCTTGCAAGATATCTACCTGTGCTTTTGAGACATCATAAGGCAAAAGCTCATCCTCGGTACCGTGTGTACAGAGCCATCTTGCTTTTTTGACTTCAGGGTTCATCTCTTCAAGTAGTGTTTGCGCTTCATAAATGTAGCCACTGATGCCGATGTAGCCTGCAAGGACTTTATGATAGCGTGCGCCAAACTCAAAGACAAGCAGAGAGCCTTGAGAAAACCCAAAGAGAAAACTCTCCTTGGCGTTAAACTGTTCTTCAAAGAGGATGTCCAGTGTTTGTGTGAGTATGGCGCGTGAGTGCAAGATGCCCTCATGTTGATTTGGCGGCAGATCGTACCACGAGTAGCCGTCAAGAAAATCATTGGGTGCATCAAGCAGAATATAGTTCATCTCATCGATGTCCAGATAGGGCGGTAAAAAGGCAAAACCCGCAGCGGTGTCACCTCTACCGTGAAGGATGATCATCAGCTTTTTTGAAGGCACTTTAGAAGGGATGAAGATATGGGTTAGGGGCAAATTTTTCATAGGGTAGTATACACAATTTACAGTAAGAACAGCTATACTTTCACACTTAAAACAGAAGGATGCCTATGGCACTCAAAGCAACGATCAGCAAAGCACTGCTCAATATCGCCAATATGGACAGCCATTATTATGCCGAACACAACCTCACATTGGCGCAACACCCCTCAGAGACGGATTTACGCCTGATGGTAAGAGTCTTAGCCTTTATACTCAATGCAGAAGAACGGCTGGAGTTTTGCAAAGGCATCTCACAAGATGATGAACCTGATCTGTGGATCAAGTCTTTAAGTGGGGAGATAGAACTCTGGATAGACTTGGGACAGCCTGATGAAAAGCGCATCAAAAAAGCCTGTGGGCGTTCACAAAAAGTGATCATCTATACCTATCAGGAGGGTATGGCAGCAGCGTGGTGGAAACAGATAGAAAGTTCCCTGACGCGTTTTAGCAATCTGCGCGTGGTCTATCTTGACATAGAAGGTGACATAGAACTTTTTGCAAAACGCGCCATGATGCTTCAAGCCAATATTTCTGATAATGAACTTAATTTAATGGATGATGCACAGCAAAGTATCGTGGTGAGACAAAAGAGTATGATGGAGTTGAAACGATAACTGCAAAAATCGTTGTCTATTAAGAAATATAACGATATACTTTTATTCATATTATTTTAAGGTACAGAGCATGAAAAAAAGTGTACTTGTAGCGTTAATGTTTTTAACTACGTATAGCATGGCAGGGAGTGTCAGTATCGCTTTAGCTGCGAATGTGGCTGATGTGATGGTTGAGCTTAAAAAAGAGTTTGCACTTGCACACCCAGATACTAAGCTCAATGTGACCTTGGGTAGCTCAGGAAAGCTTACTGCCCAGATCAAAAACGGCGCGCCCTACCAGGTTTTTTTGTCAGCAGATATGAATTTTCCCCAAGCCTTGTATAAAGAGGGCATTGCAGTAAGTAAGCCTGTTGTGTATGCACAAGGGGCATTGGCTTACCTGAGCAAAACACCACAAGACTTTACAGAGGGCATGGCGCTACTCAAAAACGATGCTATCAGTAAAATAGCCGTTGCCAACCCCAAAACAGCACCCTATGGTACGGCTGCACTTGAAGCCATGAAGAAAGCGGGTGTATATGATGAGGTTAAAGGAAAACTGGTTTTTGCTGAATCCATCTCGCAAACAGTTGTCTATGCAGTTACGGCTGCAGATATCGGATTTATCGCTAAGTCATCTTTGTATGGACCCAATATGTCACAGTACAAAGAAGGCGCACACTGGGCAGACGTCGACCCATCATTGTATACGCCTATCAATCAGGGGATTGTGCTACTCAAGGCGGGTGAGCAAAACAAAGAGGCAAAAGCATTGTATGACTTTATTTTGAGTGCCAAAGGCAAAGAGATATTGAAAAAATTCGGATATCATATCCCATGAATACCTTTGAAGCCAGGATTGTTGCCATCGATACCCATGAACATTTGAGTATCGTACACTTTGAAGCCTTGGGGCAGACTGTGTCTATGGTTAGTCTTGGTTTAGGTGAGGGTTTACAAGTAGGATGCAATGTCTTGCTCGCACTCAATCCCACACAGTTGATTTTGGCAAAAGAGCCTCCATCTTCTCTGAGCATTACCAATCAAATTAAAGCAACCATCCGCTCGTGTGAAAACGGCATACTCCTTAGCTCTGTCAAACTGTTTGCAGGAGAAGTTGAACTGGAGTCTATCATCACGCGCCAGGCTGCTGATAGTATGGCGCTTAAAAAGCATGACAGCGTCACGGTACTCATGCAGCCAAGTGAGCTTTCTATCTCGAAGGTGTTATCATGCTAGAAGCCTTGATGCATTTGGAGTTTGAGCCTTTTGTGCTTTCGTTTAAACTTGCAGGCATCACAACTCTGATACTGTTTGCTCTTTCACTCCCTTTGTCATGGTATCTCTCTCAAAGCAAATCTAAATCCAAACCTTTTTTAGAGGCACTTACCGCCTTGCCTATTGTCTTGCCGCCGTCTGTTTTGGGGTTTTATATCTTGGTTGTTTTGTCCCACAACTCACCTGTGGGGGCTTTTTTTGATGAATATTTTGGCATCAAAATGGTGTTTAATTTTACGGGGCTTGTCGTTGCAAGTTGTTTTTACTCTTTGCCTTTTATGGTACAGCCTTTACAGGGTGGATTTGAATCGCTTAATAAAAATATGCTTGAAGCCTCTTACATAGCAGGTAAAAGTAAACTTGAAACGATTTTTCGTGTAGCCCTTCCCAACATGAAACCCGCACTCTTGACAGCACTCATCATCACATTTGCACACACCGTGGGTGAGTTTGGTGTGGTGTTGATGGTAGGAGGGAGCATTGAGGGTGAAACCAAAGTAGCCTCTGTTGCTATCTATGAAATGGTCGAGATCATGGACTACACCACAGCGCATCTTTATAGCGGTATTATGGTAATTATCAGCTTTTTAGTACTGCTTGGAGTGTATCTGTTTAATCACAGCCAAAACAAAAAAATAGGTAAGTTTTAAGTATGATGGCAATAAATATCAATAAAAAACTACATGGCAGCAGCGGTGAAATGCTTCTTGATATAGACCTGCATATAAAAGAGGGTGATTTTGTGGCACTCGCCGGGGAGAGTGGCTCAGGAAAAACAACACTTTTACGCATCCTTGCGGGACTTGAAGAGGCAAAAGGGTCGATAAAAGTAGCAAATGAGAGTTGGCAAGACGCTAAAATCTGTCTCAAGCCACAAAGTAGAGGCATAGGTTTTGTATTTCAAGACTATGCGCTATTTCCAAATATGACTATAGAAGAAAACCTGCTTTTTGTTGCCAAAGACAAAGCCTTAGCATCTCATCTTTTGGAAGTAACAGGGCTTGAGTCTCTCAAAGACAGGATGCCAAACACTTTAAGCGGAGGGCAGCAGCAAAGAGTTTCATTGTGTCGTGCCTTGATGAACAGACCCAAACTGCTTTTGATGGACGAACCGCTTTCTGCCTTGGATCCTGCTATGCGAACCAAGCTTCAGCATGAGATTTTAGCCTTGCATAAAGAGTTTGGTACGACTACCATAATGGTCAGTCATGACCCTAGTGAGATCTACCGTCTTGCTAACCGTGTGGTTGTACTCAAGCAAGGAAAGATTAGTAAGGATGGCTCAGCCAAAGAGGTGCTGCTTCAGACAAGCGGTTCGCAAAAGTTCACCTTTGAGGGAGAGCTGTTGGATTTACTCACATCTGATGTCGTGACCATCGCTGTTGTTGCCATAGGGCAGCAGTTGGTCGAAGTGGTACTCACCCAATCCCAATCCCAAAGCCTTGTCGTAGGACAACGTGTCAGAGTCTCTACAAAGGCATTTGCACCGATACTTACCCAAGAGTGATAAATCTATTATTAATATATCTGCATAAGAATAATTTAATTCAATATCTCATATAATGAACTTTTAAAACACAAATATATTTAATACGGCAAACTTGTTGTGAAGCAGGGACGCAAAGCCATGGGTCTTATCTTTTAAGATTGCCAGGTTGCCAAATCACGCTTTTAGTGTGTGTTGTTGTGCCCTCAATTTTGCTTCGTTTCAAGTGCCAAGCAAAAGGAAGAGTGATGTATAAAAGAGCAGAACAGATAGAAGAAGAAAACATTAATTGGGAAAATACCTCTACCCAAGAAGTACAACCGATAACAGATCAAAAATCAACTACAAATTTATTTACTTCAATACAATCGACGCTACAAAATCGTATGGACAGCATCGCAAAAAAATTAAATGATTTTATTGATGACAATACCGAGATTGCTCTGCTTATTGCTGTGGTCGTTTTGCCTTTTGTCGTAGGATTTTGTTTCTCTTATGCCTTATTTTATCTCTATGGCGGTGTGCCTATCAGCGGTTTTATTGAAATGGGAAAAGACCATACCGTACTTGAGATGTGGTCAATAGGGGCTTATGTCTTCATCACCATTTTAGCTGTGATGGCGGTCTTTGCTCCCTGATGTACATTTATTACACTTCTGTCTATTTCTTTTTTTCTTAATCTACACTATAATGTGAACGTTTAAAAATTGCACACAAAAGGAAAGAAGATGAAACTGTATTGTAAATTTTTCTATGTTTCAGGATTGGTGTTTTTACTTGGAGGATCAAGCCTTTTTGGAGCCGAACAGTCTGCCAAAGAGATACTTGATAAAGCTTATACCTATGTCGGAAGCATGGACAAGTATGCATTTGATGCGCTTGTGTTAGATGATGATGTAGAAAATGGCAAGGTCACCAGAGAGAAATACAGACATGATGTCTCCGTCAAAGTAGATAGACCCGGAAAGTTACGCGTCGATACAAAAGGCAATGTCAAAGAGCGAAGTTCTACTTTGAATGACGGTGTATTTACGATGATAGATTATGGCTTTGGATACTACTCGATGCTCAAAACACCCAAGAGTATTGATGCGGCGTTAGATGCTATTTTTGAACGTTACGGTATTAGAGCGCCTTTGGCTCAACTGGTTTACTCCGATATGCAGAAACGATTTAAGTTTAGCAAAAG
>JAABRH010000015.1 GCA_011391015.1 Sulfurovum sp. | reverse complement strand
TTGTGTAGCATAGTTTGGTACTCTGTAAAGTAGTTCATATTTGTTGAAGAAACTGGAGAGTTCGGTATGATCAGGAGCTATGTGTTGTCCTACTCGTACACTATCTTCTCTTAATTTTCCTGGTATCATTTCTATAATTTTATGGTTTTCTTTATCGTCTATTTGTAGAAAATGAGCCATATCAGGATGTGAATAAAGCTCACGATGCACATCTAAAATAAAATCTCTACTGTAAGGGGTTTGCCCTTGCGTAAAATAGTTCTCTACATACTTTTGCACTTCTATATGTACAAGAGAGAGTTGTTGAAGCTGTTTCTCTTTTGAATCATTTGAAAACTCTTGTCTGGTAGCCTTATCTATGTCTATCGGGTGGGTACCCTCTGATTCAATTTGGTTAGAATAATAGCTATTTACTTTTCTAAGTAGTTCTTTTATCCCATAAAGTATCTGTGGAGCATGAGAGCCAGCGAGCGTTGCACTTTTGATGCAAAGTTCTTCTGCCATAGAGAGAAGTTCTGCATCTATGTTTCCATGATTGTCATTAGGTAGAAGAGGGGTAAAATCCAAAATTGACTCCTTATGTGATTATTATAGCATAAAATTGCGGATTTATTTGCGGATAAATATAGGTAACAATAGCCTTTTAAACACATAATTAAGTAAAAAATTGTTTAAAATTAATTATATAAATTGCGGATATTTTTGCAAATTGATATGCAAATTAATTTTTATCGAAATTTATTGCTGATATTTCTGCCGATACCCAGTGTATCTGTTTTTGGAGACATTCTAAAAAGAGAAGTTTGCGAAATATTTTAAATAATACTATAATAATATTTAAAATAAAAAAATAGGATAAAATATACTATGATAATACTTAAAAGTTTAGAAGATTACCAATATCAGCTTGCCAGTTATATAAAATCTTTACGACTTGAAGAATCAAAACATACTCAAAAATCTAAAGCTTTACAGTGTGGTATTGCATTCGCGACATATGTAAAATTAGAAAATACAGGTAAAGGTTCTATTGAGATGCTGCTTAAGGTCATGTCCACTTATGGGTTACTTTCAAAAATAGACGAACTTACAAAAATCATAGAACCATCACCGAGTGAAAAATTTTTTAAAAATACAACAAATCGTAAAAAAAGAGTTCGTCATGCGTTAAAGGACAAAAACGATGATTGAAGTTTCTTTATTTGGCAATAAGGTCGGTATACTTGAGCAACGCAAAGAAGGTATATTGTTTGACTTTTATGAAAGCTTTCGCATCAATTCACTTCCTATATCTCCATATAAACTTGACCCTGAAATCAAAATGAAATATAACTATTTTGATAGTATGTATGCAAACGGGTTACCCGGTATTTTTAATGATAGTTTACCTGATGGGTATGGCGCGATGATGATGCTGAAGCACTTTAGGCAAAAACAGGGAAACTCAAAGGTTACAACGCTTCAGAAATTAGCTTTTGTAGGGACTGACGGCATTGGAGCTTTAGAATATACACCATCAGAATCGTATTTTGATAGGTTTGATATTGACATTGAGACACTCCCTCAAACACTTAAAGGTAAAATTGAGGGGAATGTTCCTGATGTATTAACAAGTTTGATGAAGTTACCATCTCCTGGAGGTGCACGACCTAAGACATCAGTCTTGTATGATCCTATAGCTAAAGTTATGAAAGGCGGACATACTAGTAATGCCACAAAAGATTTACAAGCATGGATTATCAAGTTTGATGAAGAGGGGTCACAGCTAACAATTTTGGAGAAGTTGTATCAAGACATAGCAAAACAATCGGGGATACTTACTCCAATAACAGAACTACTATATGTCAATAATGAGGTGCATTTTGGAATTAAAAGGTTTGATCGCCTAGGTGTAGAAAAGCTACATCAAGCAACAGTATCAGGCTTGCAGCATTTAAGCCATATGGAAAGTAACAATTTATCTTACGAAAATTTACTTGTAATGACCCAGCAACTTACAAAAGATATGCGGCAAGTCAAAGATATGTATAAGCGTATGGTATTAAATGTTGTAGGTAAGAATTGTGATGATCATCTTAAAAATACCTCATTTTTAATGAATAAAGATGGTCAATGGAACATATCTCCAGTGTATGATATAATTTATAATACTGGACCTGCAACCTTCGGGGAACACTTTTTGTCTATAAATCGAAAAACCAAGGATATTACAAAAGAAGATTTGTTACGCGCAGGTCAATGTGTGGCTTTATCACAAAATGAGATGATCTATTGTATAGATGAAGTTAGCGATGCGTTTAGCGACCGTTTTAGAAGTATTCATGAGTATGGTCTTGGGGGAGATTTGATTAACGAGCTTAAGCAAAATATTAAATTAGCTAAAATGTAGCCTGATTACCTTGAACTCTTGTTCTAACCGCTCCTAACAGAAATCCCAATGGTCTTTGATAGTGATACCCGTAGTTAGTAAAAACAATAACAATAATTGAGTCTAAATATTGGTATATATTGTCTATGATATTTAAAGTCAGGAGGAAGAATGAAACTACATAAAATACTCATTTTTGGATTGTTAGCCATGTCGCTGGAAGCAGGGGAGTGTTGGAAGATCAAAGACAAAGACCAGCAAGCACTTTGCGAAAGCAAATATGAGCATAAAAGGTCTTGCTGGAAAATAAAGAATATAGACACTCAAGCCTACTGTGAAGCATCGGCATACAACCAAAAATCGTGCTGGAAGATTAAAGAAAAAGATGCAAAAGCGATGTGTGAAGCAGAGACCGGTAATTAAAGATGAAAAAACATATTCATAAATTTACCAAGTTTTCAAAGACTGTTGGTAAAGGTATAAAACTTGAAATGAGGGAAACGATTGAAATTCCTTCTCTTATTAAAAGAAAAGAATATAAAAAGGCTGGCGGTCAGGTTGCAGATCTGTTTAAAATGACTGGATTGGCCATTGTGTGGATTGTTCCTGGAGGCGCTGTTATTACTGCTATGATTTTAAAATTCTCCCACAAGGCAAGACCCAGTGCATTTCAGCCTGAGGAAAAAACACCCGATAATGTGTTGCTAGAAAATGACAAGAAAGATTCGCTAGATATGTAAACTTTTTTATAAAACAGACATAAAGCTGTTAAAAACAAACGCTATACTATGCAATATCAATAAGAGGTGAGACTGAATGAATAATTTCAAAATGTGTCGGAAATCATTTTTACACCTTTTTGCATACTTTTTGTATTCGTGTAGAGACAAGTTTTGGATTCAGTCCTGTCTGTTCTGCAATTCCCTATTTTTAAGCAGCTTTCATACTGCCCATTTTAACTCCGCCGTTGACAGCAGATGCTGCCAAGTTCACTATCAATCCTGCAAGTGCAGCTCTGAGCTTCATCACAGCTCCGCTGTATGCTACTCCAGCTGATAGCAACGGTGACAATATCTACGAAGTAACCATCTTGGTTACAGATGGTACAGATACGGCATCTATTGACTTGCATGTATCCGTACAGCAGGTCATTCCATAATCTCATGCATCACTGCCTTGGTTACTCAGGGTAGTGTGTAGTTTTCTTTTTCGCATTTCTGAAATGACCCCTTATTATAGACACTGAATTAGACAACCTTAAGATATTTTACCAATTGGATAAGCTTGTTAACGGCGAAGGATAGAGGGGGGGTGTTCATATGTTAATGCTTTAGAATTTAATATTCTATCGGACTGACACAAAATTTCTAACGCTCCCAAATACAAAATAACCCTTCTTATGCCATAGGAACTTAGCCCGCGGGACGAAGCTTTTAAAGAGCGAAGTCACTAAGAACTAAAATCTTGCTCCACTTCTTTAAAAAAGTCGCTCATCTGAATCCCTAAAGTCTTACAGATTTTATAAAGATGCTCCATGTTGAAATGCTTATCATATTTATTGTTTTCGCAATTGGAATAAAAAGCTATAGATTTAATCCCTATGGCAAGTGCCATGTCTAGTTGGGATATCTTTTTGCTTTCTCTTAAAAGCTTGACATGCTTCCCAACAACTTCATGGTATTTTTTGATTTCTTTTTCAGGAATTTCTGAGAGAGTCTTGTCCATATTTATCCTATAGAGTAATATGACACTAAGATTACAAGGTTATAATGTTTAAGTCATTATCCTATAGGATAAATTTTAAATAAAAAGGGAAAATTATGAATCAAGGAAGACATCCGGCTAACAAACTTATTGTACATGTAAAAAAATATGGTATCGAAGGACTGCTTCCTCAAAATCTAACAGATGAGCTACTCGATAGGATGAATTTAGAGGGAGATGCTATGGATGAAGATAGAACGGAAGAGACACCTATGTCTGTAGTACTTTTGGCGGTACTGCATTTAATAAATGGACCAAAAATATCTGAAACAATGGAGATTAAAATCGATCCAGAATTATTGATGGAACATTTTAATTCGTATACTACATTATTAAAAATAGAAGACATGAGACGAAAAAAAGATATTGGAGTATCCAATGAGGCTCTACCAACTTTAAAAAATATCTTTGATCCAAAAAGAAATATAGATATCACTTTTCTCAAATAAGATAAGCGAAATTTTTTCATACTTCTATGACTTTTTTCCATATGACGGATTCCTATTTCGATCTTTTGTAAAAATTTAGATTTAATCGTAAAACCAATACCTATTGAGATGTGTTGTATTGCAAATTCTGTAAACCCATAGGCCAAAAAGTCATAATTTGAAGTTACAGTTTTCTACTCTGCTATCAAAAAGTGTAATTAAATTCATCAAAAAAGACCGGATGTTAATCGGGTATCATATGGGTAAGGTTTTCAAATAGAAATGTTTGCTATAGCTAATCATAGAAAAGGAAGGATTTAGATGTCAATCAATGTTAATGGAAAAATATTGAGTTTAGATGCGTCACTTGATGAGGCAATTGTGGTACTGAAGTATTTATATATTGAACCCGACAGATTGGACAATGTTGTGAACCGACTCAAAGATGCTGAAAATATGCATAGTATATTGGATGCAGCCAATATCTTAATAAATGATTGCCTAAGTGAAGACTTTATAATACCACTTTATTTAAGAGCACTAGATGCAGCTAAAAGTATATTTGACATAGACAAAGTGGTAGAGGCAATAAAAGATAACGTAGATGAAGCTGAGTGGGTAGAGGAATTTTTGCATGGTTCAGTATTGGATGGTGCTGTTGCTGACCGTCGCGCAAAAATAAAAACTAATTCAATACAATAACGAAGAAAAATTAATAACACTATTTAAAAACATTCATTCTTTTAAATAGTGTTTTACATGGAGGCAGAAGCTAATTTTAGAGGGTTGCAAACTTGAGAAAATATCTTTAATCCAATAAGAAGTATCGATATAGCTTTACATAAATAAGTTAGGTAATATTTTTTTAGAATGGAGGAATATGCTTTTATTTATTTTTAATTAAGAGAATAGCGTATATACTTTTTTAAGTGAGTAGTTATCAATATATTCATATTGTTGACTACTCATTTAAAGAGTGAAATCATAATTGAGGGGAAAATAAATCTATGTACAATGCAAAAAACTTCAGAATGGATGGTCAAATAGCACTAGTAACAGGTGCAGGCGCTGGAATAGGTAAAGCAATCGCGACTTGTTTTGCTGCAGCTGGTGCGTCAGTAGTTGTTACTGATCTAAACGAGGAAGCCGCGATAGCAGTTGCTGATGAAATTAAGAGTTCAGGCGGTACTGCTTTAGGTCTGGCATGTAATGTGACGAAAGAAGAAGACTTAGTGTCGGCAGTCGAAAGGACTGTTGAGGCGTTTGGCTCACTGACCACCTTAGTCAATAATGCTGGTGGAGGTGGTCCGAAGCCCTTCGAAATGCCTATGTCTGATATGCATTGGGCGTATGAGCTCAATGTTTTTTCTGTATTCAGACTTTGCCAACTTGCTGTCCCTCACATGGAATCAGCAGGAGGTGGCGCTATTGTGAATATCTCTTCAATGGCTGGAGATAATAAGAATAAAAACATGGCGTCCTATGGATCTTCAAAAGCGGCAGAGAGTCATTTGACTCGAAATATTGCGTTTGATTTGGGCCCTAAAGGGATACGAGTTAATGCAATCGCGCCGGGTGCAACCAAAACAGCTGCCCTAGTGAAAGTACTTACACCAGAAATTGAACAATCTATGCTCAAGAATACGCCACTTAAGAGACTTGGCGAACCTGAAGATATGGCTAACGCTGCCTTATTTCTGTGCTCACCTGCATCGTCATGGATCAGTGGACAGGTACTCACTGTGTCTGGCGGCGGTTTGCAAGAACTTGATTAAATAACATTAAATATTATAAAGGAGAAACAGTAATGGATAAGTTTGATGCTTTTTCAGAATTTAGGATGGATGGACATTCGGCAATTGTAACTGGCGGTGCGCAAAATATTGGTGCTGCAATAGCAAGAATTTACGCTGGTGCAGGTGCAAAGGTAATGATTGCGGACTTAAATGGCGACAAAGCAAAGGAAACGGCCGCAGAAATTGCTCAACAAACCGGAGCAGATGTTAGGGGTATTGGATGTAACGTTACAATTCAGAGCGATATTGATGCTTGTGTTAAAGCAACAGTTGATGCATTTGGAGGTATTTCGACTCTTGTTAATAACGTTGGATGGGGACGCGCTTATCCAGATCCATTAGATGTATCACCAGAAGAAATGATAGAAAGCTATAAGCTCAACACATTGTCTGCAATGCAAATGACAAAGGCATGCCGACCTTATCTACTTGAGGCAAAAAATCCTTCTATAACGAATTCGGGTTCTCTTGTAGGTGTTTTACCGGCTTTTGATTTTATTGCCTATTCTGCTGCAAAAGCGGCACTTAATCACATGATGCTAGGGTTAGCTCACTATTTTGCGAAAAAGGTAAGAATTAACACTGTGTTGATCGGAACTGTAATTACTCCCGGCTATGCAGAAGCCGGTCTTGATGAGAAAACACAACATGCACTGGCTCACCCCGACAATCTTACAGGTAGAGCAGGGAGAGCAGAGGATATAGCCAATGCATTTTTATGGCTATCTTCACCTGCAGGCAGCTGGGTATCAGGTCAAACAATAAACGTTTCTGGTGGTGGTAAGCGTGTAAGATTAATCCCTGAATAAGGTGTAAAATATGCTTAATATTTATTCTAAAGCATACAGAGTAACAGCGTTACTCTGTATGCTTTTTTTTATTAGCGCTTATGCTGATACTTCAACTGGTGTCGGCGGTGGAGGTGTGGGAGGCAGCTTTGGATATAGTTCTACTCAGCCTATTCCTGATGGAACTTATGTAAGTAGCATAAAAATAATTGTATTACCGACAGAAAACGACCAAAAAAAAATACTAACCCAAAAAATTCAAAGCCAGATATCGTTATCAGTTCCCGGGACATGGGATGGACAAACTGCTGAACGAGACTTGGATGCCATTAATCAGATGATGGGCATTAAAAATGCCTACTTTTCTCCTGAACAAGCAGCTACAGATGATTCGGTTATAGTTCTTGTAGTTGAAACTGAAGACATTGGATCTATCGCAAGCCAAACAGACGAAGAGGTTAATAGCCTTCCAGTATTATACAAAGATGATGAAAGTTATTTTAGGTTTATATTAAACGGAGGGTTCGGTGCATTCATGGATATAAACCCTTGGTTTAACAACGCGGAAACCTTTACCAAAGGAAATCCTCTTGTTGATGAACCGTCTTTAGGCGCTAATACAGATGAGGAAATTGCCTGGGCCGAAGGCTATCTGCACTTTGGCATAGGTGGCGTGCATCCGATTTATACAAGTGGGCTCTATGCATTTGGTGCTGCTACTGTGATAGCGCCTGCCGCAATTGGCAACGATATCTTTAGCAGCAAAACACGAATATCGATTGATGAAGAATTACTTTACGCAGGATTACTGTACAAACCAGACTCTGACCATGGCTACAAAATATCCGTTGGGAAGCAAAATTTCACGCTAAACAACGGTTTCCTCCTCTCACAGTTTGTATCCCAAGCTAACGCTGGCCCGCGTCCGGCCGTCTATCTCTCACCAAGAACAGCACTTGACTTTTCTGTACTTGCCTCTGCTGTAGGCAAAAATTGGTCAGCCCAAGCATTTTATCTTGACCCAAACGAATACGAGCCTCTAGAAACTAATACCGCTATGGCTGGTTTTAACTTTGCTAGAAACCTTTTTCAGGGAGTCGATGCAGATGCATCATTAATTAAAATTGTCGATTCAGACTCAAAAGTTACCTTCCCAAATGGAGAGAAGCAAGATCGCGCTGGAGTTTGGACCGTATCAGGTCATCTCAATATCAAGGCACCCAAAGAGGATTCAGGAATCTGGTTTGAGACTGAAATTGCACATCAATGGCATGATGATTACTCAATGAAAGCCTATGCAGGATATGGTTTGGCAGGATTTATTGCTAAAACCGCTAAGTGGACTCCTAGTATCTCATATCGATATGCCCACTTTTCGGGGGATGACCCTAATACTCAAACCTACGAACAATTCGATACGCTTTATTCCGGTGGATTAAGCTATTGGCTTCAGGGAATACAAATTAACAAACTATTGAGACAATCAAATCGAAATACCCATCGTGTACAAACAAATGTAACACCACGCAGTAACCTTCATTTAACTCTAGATTACTACGATCACAAGGCTGATGAAGAGAATAATTTAGGTGGTAATCCAGCGTTAGCCCAATTAGCTAGCAAGGACTTAGGAAAAGAGGTGCAGTTTATTACAAGATGGTATTTGACTTCAAAAGTAATGTTTCAAGGTATTGCAAGTGTTGCAATGCCTGGCGACGCCATAAAGCAAGCCACGCTCAACAACGATGATGCGTGGAAAACAATACAGCTACAACTTTTTTGGGGTCTCTAATTTTAAGGAGTCAACAAATGACCAATGACGTTTCACAGGAAAGAAAAAAAGTTATGATGGGCGCGCTGATAAGCGGTGTTTTAAACGCTATAATTAACGGTACAATTCAGTGGTATTTATTAAAGGATCAAGTAGAATTGGTTCTTACCGTTGATGGGATAACAAATGATGAACACACTGTCCTTGGTGCTGCTGTTCCTCTTGCAGTAAGCTTGGCAATTATTCTTACATTGGTTGCGTATACAGGGTTTAAAAAGCCGCGTCCGTCGTTTTTCCCCACCTACTTGGGCTTAGCTTTAAAACATGGCTTTTTCGCGTTAGGTGTTGTAATTACTTTTGCAGTGCTTTGGCAGCGCATGCTTGGTTCTGTTTCTGTTTCGTTGACAACAGCAGTCATAGTGCTTGGTTTGATAGCCGGTATTGTATCAGCTATCATTGATTACATGACAATTACTGCTAGCAAAGCCAATTAAAAGCCTTATTTTTCTGTGTTTTAAGATAAAAAGGTATTGGTAGATATATGAACTTTTACACTCATGAAATATTTCTCTCGGCACTTGGCTATGACAAACCTATGAATCTATATCCTAGAGGAGTAGAAAAAAGTGCTTAGGTTATTAAACGGCTGTTCGAATATAGTTTCTCTAAAAATTGTCTTGACAAATGGTGGCAGTAAAATGTACTATATTCATAAATACAGTATTGAGGAGTATTCATGCATAATGTTGTAGTCATAGGTGGTGGTTATGGTGGACTTCGTGCCATTGAGCACCTCTGCAAAAATGAGAATGTAGAAATAACACTGATAGATAAAAATACCTACCATTATATGCAGACAGAAAGTTATGGCTATATTGCCGGAAGATTTGATATTACGGATGTTGCGCTTGACCTGGAACATTGGTGCAAGGGGTTTTCAAAAAGCGTAAAGTTCATCTGTACTGAGGTGCAGAGTATTGATTTTGAGCACTCGGCAGTGGTGTGTGAAAATGATACGATTCATTATGATGAACTTATTATAGCGGCGGGAGCAAGAACAAACTTTTTTTCTTTTATTGAAGGGCTCGGCGAACACAGTTTTGGAGTCAAAAGTCTGGAACGTGCTTTCCATCTGAGACAGGCTTTTGAAAGACGTATAGATCAGAAGTTAAGCCAAGATAAAGAAAGTAGAGAAAGTCATGTAAATATTGTTGTAGGAGGAGCAGGGCTCAGCGGTGTCGAAATTTCAGCAGAGATGGCCTATACGTTGGAAAAATACAAAAATGTACTCGGTATACATGCTAATGATATACGGATCACGCTTGTAGATGCAAGTGAAACTATTTTACCCGGACTTGATCCTTATCTTATAGAAAAGTCAGAAAAGCGTCTTGAAGAGTTGGGGGTAAAAGTTATCAAATCAGCTTTTATAGACAAGGTAGCCGCAGACAAAATTTATTTCAAAGAGGGTGGTTCTATTGACTATGATTTTATGATATTTACCGGAGGTATTAAAGCGGTTGCACTGATCGAAAAGATCAATACACCTAAGAACAATGCCGGCCAGCTTATAGTAGATAAAAAATTACGTATCGGAGACTATTCAAATGTATACGCCATAGGGGATTGTATTGAGCTTCGTGACAATTCAGGTACACTGTTGCCGCCTACAGCTCAAATGGCAGAGAAAACAGCAGCTTTTGTTGCAAAAGAGATTAAAAACAAGATAGAAGGTAAGAATACAGCTGAAGATGGATTTCATGCTTCGATGGACGGACTCTTTGTTGCACTTGGAGGAAATTATGCAGCTGGCATACTTTTTGACAAGATAAAAGTAAGCGGAATAATGGCATTTCTGCTAAAAAAAATCATTTCAAGAGGATATCGTTTGGGATTAGAGGTGAAGGTCAATGCCGGTTATAAAAAACGGGGCCAAAGAGTATAATTGATCTAACACTACTTCATTAAAAATGAAGGGACCGTTCAAAATTCTGTGTCAATCGGGTAAAATAACAAATACCCAAGGACACAGAAATGAAAATAGAAATAGATGTAGAGCAATTTGCTCGTGATATTAAAGCCGGTAAAAGTATCGGCGGTAGCGATGGAGCATTGGGCTCGCTCATTAAACAACTCACAGAAGCTGCACTCGCAGCAGAGATAGACTCTCACCTTTCACAAGACCTCAATAAAAACCGTAAGAACGGCTACAGTTCAAAAACGATGAAGAGTGATCATGGAACATTCGAGCTTGATGTCCCTAGAGACCGTAACGGAAGCTTTGAGCCTGAGATCGTCAAGAAAAACCAAACCAGTATGACCAGTGAAATCGAAGAGAAGATCCTTTCACTCTTTGCATTGGGCAACAGCTATTCGCAAATAGCCAAACACATAGAAGACTTTTATTGCGTAGGCTTCTCCAAAGCCACTATAAGCGCAGTAACAGACAGAATCATACCACTACTGCAAGAGTGGAAAACAAGACCTTTGGACGCAGTCTATCCTTTCATATTTTTAGATGCCATTCATTACAAAGTCAAAGAAGACGGTCGTTACGTCTCAAAAGCATTTTATACAGTGCTTGGTGTCAAAGTAGATGGTAAAAAAGAAGTACTTGGATTGTATCTTAACGAAAGTGAAGGTGCCAAGTTCTGGCTTCAGGTCTTAACGGATCTGCAGAACCGCGGAGTCAAAGATATACTCATTGCTTCCGTGGATGGACTCAAAGGCTTTCCCGAAGCCATCAACTCAGTCTTTCCTCATACACAGGTGCAGCTCTGTATCGTCCACCAGATACGCAACAGCCTAAAATACATAGGTTCTGCCAATCAAAAACAATTTGCCCATGAACTCAAAGCGGTCTATCAGGCTTTCACTAAAGAAGAAGCCCAAATTGAACTCGATAAACTTGAAGAAAAATGGGGTAAAAAATATCCTATTGTCTTTACCTCTTGGAGAAACAAATGGGACAACCTTACCGTTTATTTCGAGTATCCAGAGGATATACGCAGAGTCATTTATACCACCAATATCATCGAATCAGTGCATCGTCAATTCAGAACGCTTACGAAAACCAAAGGGGCTTTCCCAAATGATGACAGCCTGCTAAAACTACTTTATATGGGGATTCAAAATGCTCAGAAGAAGTGGACGATGCCGATACGAAACTGGAGTCTTACGATCTCTCAGTTAGCCATCCACTTTGATGGACGGCTTGATGACGCTTTAAATTTATGATACAATTTTAGGATTACCCGATGCTGACACAAAATCTTGAACACTACCAAAATGAATTCAGCTGATTTGTAAAAGCATGGTCATCTTTTGGTCCAAAAGTTTTTGGACCACCTGTTATTTCTCCGCTTTCACTAATACTCCCCTAGATAATGATTCTTTGCTCTCTATCTCAAACTAATCATTTTTAGTACTTAAGTGAACTGTATTTTTTTATAGAAGAATACTTTGCATCCTACTTAATATCGCTGTTTTACAGATATCTGCTTTACCTGTAAAAACTGATAATCTATCATCAAAATTTTCACTGTTTATGATGCTGACACAGTTGCCGCATTAAAAACTCCTTCTTTTCTTGTTTTGTTCACAAGTAGAACCCTTTTGATTGAACTCATTTGAAAGATAAAATAATGGTAGCGCTACTAGAAATTTGTTGGGTAAAAGTTTGTATTTTAGATTTGGATTAGAGAATATAAAAGTAAGAGAATATATTATTTTATAAGGTTTTTATCTGCCTTCACATTAGATTTAATGCCTGTAGCGTATTTTAATGGATTTTAGAGTTTCTTATAGAAACTTGCGCCAATTGTAATCTTTTTCTGCCACTAATCTCCAAATATTAGCCAGTCGTGTCGGGCGGCTGCAATAATAAATGTGAGTCGTGCAAGGGCATGTGAGGGTTGCGATAGTTCATTGGCATAAATTTATAGATACTATAAATTGCAAATACACACACCCTAAATGGAGCCCCTTTTGGTTTTTTGCGCGCTAGCGTCTTATTTGCTTGTCCATTTCTCCTATTGCAAGCACAACCTCTTCGGGGATATTATCTAGTTTGGAGCGGTATCTAAACAGTGTTTCTGGGTTTTTGTGTCCTGTTTGATCCATTGCGTCCTTGACGCTAACTTTTCTTGAGAACATGTTCGTGATATAGCTGTGGCGACAATTATGGATTGTGTGTTGAGGACAACCCGCTTTTTTGGCCGCATCTTTAAAAATCTTATAAATATACCTAGCGGAAAGAGGATCGCCTCTCTCTGTGCCATTTTTGGTTCTTATTGCAGTAAAAATTTCGTGATGCTTATTTTTGTTTACAATTCTCCCATCAACGGTATTGTCGATGTAGCCACTTATTTTTTCAGCCAGGCTTGTCGATATTACAACTTCCCTTCCTCCTGTTTTCGTTTGCTTGTTTGCATCGGGGCTGTATGAGTCGTGGATAAACATAGCAAAAACAGGATGCTCTTTCCCCCGCGGGATATGCTTGAATTGATCTTTTTCGATATTAAACAGTTCACCCCTTCTGATACCCGATAAGTAGAAAAACTCCAACATCAGTTTGTCGCGATTGTTTGTGCAGCAGTCTTGTATTTTCAGAAAAGTCTCTGGGTGTATTGCTTTAGCAAGAGGACTGACTGTTTTTTTTTCGTTTTTAAAGAGATACCTTTCCGATTCGTCTCCATAACTATGGGGGTTATATGAAACTTTTTCCTTGAAATTTATTTTGCATTCGGGAAACTTGGGTTTAACATATCGGCTGTAGAAATTAGCCACCCTTGATTGATACTGCATCCATGATGAATTCTCAAGATATGGTTCTTTGTGCATAATCAATATTTTATTATTGTTTCTGTATTCGGGCGGTGTTTTTAGCCATGTTCTAAACTTTGGAATATGTTTAGTTTCGGCTTCAATGAAATTTACGCCTATCTGGTCAAGAAAAGCAAACCAGTGCTTTAGTGCAACGGCCGCATTCTTTTTTCCGTTCCAGCTATCTAGTGTCTTGATGTACTCTAGTGTTTCAAGTATAGGTTCAAATGAACTATCATAAACAACATAGCCTTCATACTCTTCACACTTCTCGTAAGTAAATTCTCCGCCCATGTAATACCTTAATGTGCTACCTTGTGTGTTAAATATTGTAGTTGATTTTAAATTAAAGTTGGTTGCATTAAAGCATATCCTAAACCTTTGCTCTCTCAAGCTGTCAATGCCACACAAGCAAGTATATATCGTACATATATAATAATTCAATAATAATATATGTAGTTATACTTAGATTACTATCTCCATGAGTATGAGCGCATCTTTGCCGTATTTTGATTCAAAATGGCGTTGCAGGTCAAAGTAGATTTCGCTAAGAAGTTTCTTTTTGTTTGAGAGTATCTCTGTTACTTGATCCACGTATTTCCAACCTTTTTTTGTAAGATTGATTTTATCATAAGTGAGGTTAAAGAGCCACAGAACCCTATTTTATAAAATTTTCAGAAAAAATGGGTATAATGCCCTCCCATTTTATGCCGATAGAAAAGTGATGTATCGAACATAAAAAATTCAATAGGGAGTAAGCATATGCCAAAAATGAAAAGCGTAAAAGGCGCTGTGAAGCGTTTTAAAATCAAAAAAAGCGGCAAAATCAAAAGAGGAACAGCTTTCAGAAGCCACATTCTTTCTAAAGTTGACGGCGGTCACCACAGAAGCATGAGAAGTCCGAAATATGTTGATGGCGCAGACGCTAAAAAAATAAAAGAGATGATCAACTAAGACATTAGTTTCATTTTGACAGGCAATAATCCCCCGATTAGGGGCAAGTTTAAGCAGAGAGAATGCTTGACACCGATTCTGACACAGATAAGGTAAAGGATAACCATGAGAGTAAAAACGGGTACAGTTAGACACAGACGTCACAAAAAACTATTAAAACAAGCAAGAGGTTTCTACAGCGGAAGAAGAAAACACTTCAGAAAAGCGAAAGAGCAGCTTGAGCGTTCATTGGTATATGCGTATAGAGACAGAAGACAAAAAAAGAGAGATTTCAGAAGACTTTGGATTGTTCGTATCAATGCAGCGACCAGATTGAACGGTATGAACTATTCAACATTTATGCATGGTCTTAAAGTTGCAAATATTGAACTTGACAGAAAAGTGCTTGCCGATATGGCAATGAATGCACCTGAAAGTTTTGCAAAAGTAGCAGACGCTTCAAAAGCAGCACTCGTTAAATAAAATTGTTCTACCCCTTTTTTGAGGAGCTTTGCTCCTCTTTCTTTTCCCCCTATAAAATCATTACTTTTTTTGACCTGTTTGATTTGCTTCCAAACTTTTGGCTACCGCATTGACTTCTTTTGCAAATCCTTGCATGTGTAAAATCCATGTCTGTAAAGCATTTTGGGTTTTATTGAGATCGATAGAGAGATGCTGATTGTTCATTTCTATTCCAGCCTCTTTAGCATCAATAACACCTTTATCGAGGTCATCTTGTATTTTTTTCATTGTTGATGTCATTTGGGCATTAAGTTCGTTGAGGTAGCTTTTTGTTTTGTTTATATCTATGGTAATGACACCATTGTTTGTCTCGATGCCGAGTAAAGAAGATCGGGATTTCTTTTCCTCTTTTGCTTTGAGTTCTGCAAGTAAGTCTTCTCTGGCTTTTTGTGCAACCGCAGCATCATGTTGTTTGGCTTTTTCTTTGTCTTCGCAGCCTGTAAAAAAAAGAGTAAGTAAAAGTATAATCAGTAGATGTTGCATAGTATATCCTTCAAAGTGAATAAGAGAGTATACAATGTTTGAAGAAAAAATAAAATCTCTATGCCCTAAGGCGAAGAGATTTTAAGAAAGAGCAACGCAGCTTAGTTTCCGCATTTGCCTTGAGCACATTTGCCTTTTTCAGCCGCTTTTTTACCTGCGTCACATTTTGGCGCTGCTTTTTTGTCTGCATCACATTTTGCTGCTGCTTTTTTACCCGCGTCACATTTTGTTTCTACTTTTTTACCCGCGTCACATTTTCCGCCTTGGCATTTGCCTTCAGCTGAAGAGAGAGTAAGTGTAAGAGCCAGAGCGCCAATGATAATAAGTATTTTTTTCATGGTAGTATCCTTTTGTGTTATTGCTCGTCACCAAAGAGAAGGTGATCTAAGCTTATTTTTCCGGCTCCAAATGAAGCAAATATAGCTAAAAACAGCATATAATACAGCGGTATTTCAAACCCGTTATCTCCCGAGGAGAAACCGTGCGCTAAGTGTACGGTAGCAATGGCAACAATCATTACCACCATTAAAGGCAAAGATATCAGTCTGGTGAAAAGACCGAGCGTCAAAAGTGCAACCCCTAGTAGCTCAGTACTTGCTGCCAAATAGGCATTGAGGGTAGGGAAGGGAATACCTAAAGTGCCAAACCACTCTGCAACACTTGAAATGTCCGACCATTTTTGCATGGCAGGTTCATAAAAACCATAGGCAACAGTCAGTCGCGCAACAAGCAAGGCAAAACTTTGCCCATGGTTTAAAAGGTTTTTTGTCATAGGATATATTGTTTTTAGCATCGATAACTCCTTGTATTAAGTTGTTGCAGGGTGAGTATAATACGAAAGATGTGCAGTGTTCGTGTAGTTAAACCTAACGTTCAAAGTGCACCTAAAGTACACAGAGTATCATTATGCTACGCAAAGATTTTATCAAAAAGACGGGTACAATGAAAAGAAGAAGTTTCCTCATATTTGGCTCTGCATTAGGGCTTTTTACCTATTTTAAATTAAAAAAAAGTGATGATTTTGAGGTCGCTTTTAAGAAAGTAAAGCCCACGATAGAGGCAGTACAAGAGCACATGTTCCCTCAAAATAGTAAGCTTCCATCGGCAGATTCTAAGCAAGTAAGCCTCTTTTTATTTGAAACGATGTCTCATTCGAGTTTTGATAAAGATATCAGAGCTTTTGTACTCGAAGGTGCGAGTGAACTGGAGAAAAGACATGATAACCATTTTACGTCATTGACAGCGAAAGAGAAAGAGATCGCTTTGCGGGCATATGAAGAGACAAGTTATGGCAGTGCATGGTTATCACAAATGATGACACTGACTCTTGAAGCACTTTTTTCTGATCCGATCTACGGTATCAATAAAAATGAGAAATATTGGAATGAGGTGGGAGCATATGGCGGGCTTCCAAGACCCAAACAAAGATATATAGGTACAAGAGATGTATGATGTGGTCATTGTAGGTTCAGGAGCGAGTGGAGGTGCTGTAGCCTATACTTTGTGCAAGGCAGGCTTCAAGGTTGCTTTGTTGGAGAAAGGTGGCCTCATGAAGCGCGAAGAATTTTCTAAAGATGAACTGGCTTACTGCAGACGTGACTTTGTTACTCCCAATTTATTTGATGAGTACCATACCATAGAAGAGAAGGTGGAGGGTGAGTGGGTCGCTACTCCCAGTTACGAATCAGGTTGGAGTTTTTGGAACGGCAATATTGTTGGAGGTTCATCGAACTTTATGTCGGGCATGTTGCACCGTATGCATCCTGATGACTTTAGACTCAAAAGCAAATATGGAGAGATCAAGGGTGCCAATATCGTTGACTGGCCTATCGGCTATGAGGAGATGGAACCTTATTATGCGTTGGCAGAAGAACTGGTGGGCATATCGGGACACTTTGAAACCCATCCTTACGCTCCATGGCGAAGCACACCTGATTTTAGCCAAGCACCTACAAAGGAAAATGCTGTAGTCAAACTCTTGGATAAGAGCTGTAAAACATTGGGCATCACACCTTTGGTTACCTCCCGCGCAGTTCTTTCGGCAAGTAAGGCAGGGCGTGATGCGTGTTATTATTCAAATTTTTGCGGCAGTTACGGGTGCAGTTCAGGGGCAAAAGGCTCTTCGCGTGAAGCGTTGATTGTGCCTGCGCTTGCGACGGGAAACTTGACGCTACTCAGCAACACTCACGTCAAGAAACTCCATGCGGACAGCACAGAAGCAGTCAGTTATGCCGTAGTGGTCGACACGATAACGGGAGAAGAAAAACACATTAAGGCCAAATTGTTTGTCCTTGCGGCGCAGGCACATGAGACAGCAAGGCTCTTGCTTAACTCAGCCAATGAATATCATCCCGATGGTTTGGCAAACGGCAGTGGGCAGCTGGGTAAAAACCTGCTATTTTCAGGCGGTGGTTCCGGTCAGGGAGAGTTGTATAAAGAGGGGCTAATGGAGATCAGTTTTGAAGAACTGATGACAACAGGACTTTTTGTCAATCGTTCGGTGTTGGATTGGTATTTTATAGATGACCCTAAAGAAGGAAGATTTAAAGGGGGATCGGTCGAATTTATGTTTGAACATCAAAACATCATCTCCAGAGCTTCCAAAGACAATAAAGATGAGGGAAAACTTGTCTGGGGCACCGTTTTGGGGGAACGTATTGTCAAACGCTTCAGGGAACAAAAAAGCATACGTTTTGAGATTTTTAACGATTGGCTTCCCACAGATGACTGTTTTGTCGCTTTAGATCCGGTACATCAAGACAAATATGGTATGCCTGTGGGTAAATTGCGTCTTAATGGACATCCCCAAGACATTAAGGTTGGGGAGTATATCGCCAAACATTGTGAGAAAATCCTTCAACAGATGGGGGCTCAAAATATTTATGCCTCCATATCCTCTGCCCCAGCCCAAAATCTTGTGGCAGGAGGATGCCGCTTTGGGCATGACCCTAAAACATCTGTCTTAAACAAAGAGTGTCGTGCTCATGATGTGAAAAATCTCTATGTAGCCGATGCAAGTTTTATGCCAACAGGAGGTTCTGTACCGTACACATGGACGATTTATGCCAATGCTTTGAGGGTTGCAGATGCCATTGTTAGACATCTAAAAAGTACATAATATTTAAGAGGAATTTAAAAATAGGTTTATTTTTGATTAACAATATACTGCTACAATTGTTTACAAATATTTTTTAGTATGGGACAAAATCACTCGTATTTCCCCAAAAAAATTGCCAAAGGAGCATCTATTGAATAAATTTTACACCTTATTGCTTACCTTGTCTATCGGTACGACAATTTCTTATGCAGCAAGCAAAACACTCACACACACAATTAAAAGCGGAGATTCGCTTTACCAAATAGCACTCAAAAATAATACAACAGTTGAACAAATCAGAAAAGCAAACAAGATGAAAGAGGGCGAAAAGCTCAAGCTGGGTAAGACCTTAGCTATACCTGCAAAGACCAAACTTGCAAAAGCCGAAAAAGCCAAGCCCACCAAAAAAGAAACATCTAGTAAAAAAGTAGCATCGAGTAAAAAAACGGTATCGAAGAAAAAAGTAGCCCTCAGTAAAAAAACAGATTTAAAGAAAAAAGTAGCCTCCAAAAAAACAACTCCACCTCAAAAAATAGCCAAAAAATCATCAAACAAAAAGATTGCAAGTAAATCAAACAGTAAAAAAATCGTTAAAACTGCAGCCGCTAAGCCTGTAAGCCACACGATTAAAAAAGGCGACTCGTTGTATGCGATTGCAAAAAAACATCACACAACAGTAGCGGCAGTCAGAAAAGCCAATGGGATGAAAGCTACAGAAAAACTGAAGCTTGGGCGTGTTTTGAAAATGCCACAAGATGTTCAATCCAAAAATGTTTTGGCAAAAGCATCCGCAAAGAAGAAAAAAACGACTATTGCTCATATGCAAAAAACAGTTGCAGATAAAAAATTGGTTGCATCTATTGCGAAGTTAGATACGATTTCTTTGGAGAAAGCAGAAGTAAAAAAAGATAAAAAGCCGAGTCTAAGTACGATTTTATTTGGTGCAAAAAAATCAAAAGTAGCCAAGTCAGATTCAGGTATTGGTACGGAAAAATGTGTAAGAATTACTTCGTTGGCAAAAAAGAAATTGGGTAAAAGATATGTTTTGGGAGCTACTGGAGGCAGAAATACTTTTGATTGTTCCGGTTTAACGACTTATGTTTACAAACAAAACGGCATTAAGCTTCCAAGAAGAGCGATTGCACAGTCAAAAATTGGCAAGCGCATCAGTAAAAAAGATCTGAGAAAAGGTGACCTTGTATTCTTTGATACATCAAGAAGCCGCAGAGGCTATGTGAACCATGTAGGTATTTATATAGGAAATAACAAATTTATCCACGCAAGCTCTGCAAAACGAAAAGTGATCATTTCTAGCCTCAATGAGCCATTTTACCGTAACCGTTTAACTGGCGCAAGAAGACTTGAGTCTTAAGCGTTAAATCAATACCCATACTGCAGGGGAGAGAAATCCCCAGTCCCCAATCCTTAAAAAACAAAGCCTTATTCGGCTTCGAGTACAGCCCCTGAACTTGCATTGGTTACCAATGCCCTATATTGTCTCAACCATTTGCTTTTGAGCGGTTTGACGATCGGAGTGAAGTGATCTTTTCTTTTAGCGATCTCTTCGAACGTGAGTTTTGCTTCGAGTATATAGTTATCTACATCAATAAAAATCTCATCCCCATCTTCAAGTAAAGCAATGAGACCGCCTTCCGCAGCCTCGGGGCTTACGTGTCCTATGCTTGCACCGCGTGTTGCCCCAGAGAATCTGCCATCAGTGATGAGAGCCACTTTATCACCAAGACCCATACCCATGATGAGACTGGTCGGACTAAGCATCTCTTGCATACCCGGACCACCACGAGGTCCTTCATATCGGATGACCACTACATTGCCCGCTTTGACCTTACCCCCCAGAATACCTTGAATGGCATCATCTTGTGAGTTAAAACAGACGGCTGTACCTGTGAAAACCCTCTCTCCGGTGATTCCTGCAGTTTTGATGACTGCTCCTTGTTCAGCGAGATTGCCGTAAAGAATGGCAAGACCGCCGACTTCTGAGTAGGGATTATCTATGGTGTGGATGATATTGGTATCGAGTATCTTGGCATCTTTCACTTTTTCATACAGGGTTTCACCGGTAATGCCAAGCGAGTCTATCAAGATGTTGTCGCCGCGTTTCATCATTTCATTCATCACGGCATTGACTCCACCTGCTTTATTGATATCTTCCATATGCACAGTTGAAAGTGATGGAGAAATTTTAGCGATATGCGAAACACGTTTGGAGATGGCATTGATGTCTTCAAGATTGAAGTCAACTTCTGCTTCTTTTGCAATGGCAAGCATATGTAACACCGTGTTGGATGAACCGCCCATTGCCATATCCACAGCAAAGGCATTGCGAACAGCACTTTCATTAAGGATGTTTCTGATGCGGTATTTCTCACGTGTCGCAGCATCTGCTTTGGCGATTTCACAAATACGTTTAGCCGCTTTTTTATAAAGTTCGGTTCTCTGTGGTGTCAATGCCAGAATAGTGCCATTTCCAGGTAATGCGATTCCCATGGCTTCCATGAGGGTATTCATGGAGTTAGCCGTAAACATCCCAGAGCAGGAACCGCCGCTTGGACAAGCGTTACACTCGATGTCAAGAAGCTCTTCATCGCTTATTTGTCCCGCTTCGTGTTTGCCTACGGCTTCAAATGCTGTGGCAAGATCGATGGGTGTACCATCTTTAGTATAGCCTTTTTCCATAGGTCCGCCAGAGACAAATACCGTAGGTACATCCACACGCAAAGCACCCATGATCATACCAGGGACTATCTTGTCACAGTTGGGTATGGCTATCATCGCATCAAGCTTATGGGCATTCATGACCGTTTCTATGGAGTTTGCAATGATTTCACGGCTAGGAAGAGAGTAGAGCATACCATCATGCCCCATGGCGATACCGTCATCTACACCGATGGTATTAAACTCAAATGGCACACATCCGTTTGCACGTATCTCTTCTTTGATTACTTCGGCTACTTTGTTGAGGAAAAAATGGCCAGGGATAATTTCTATAAACGAGTTCGCCACACCAATAAACGGTTTTTTAAAATCGTCATCTTTTACGCCCGTTGCACGGAGCAAACTTCTGTGTGGAGCCCTGCTGAACCCCTGCTTTATCTCATCACTTCTCATGAAAAAACCTTTATATGTATTTTTGTGGATTATAGCATTTTGTATTCAAAAAATGCTAATATTTTTTATTTTAGAAATAAAACGGCTTCATTCTCTTTACATTGGATTTTTTTTTGGCTATAATCGCATTCCAATTTTAAAATAAACGTTAAAATCGGTGTGGATTTGCGGGCGTAGCTCATCGGTAGAGCATAACCTTGCCAAGGTTGGGGTAGAGGGTTCGATTCCCTTCGCCCGCTCCATAAAAATAGTAGTATCTCCCTAGAAAGAAGTAAACACTTTTTAACTCATCTCACCAAAGCCGTTGTAACCCAACAGAGTTGCTTTTTACAGATGTTGAGAGATTTTTAAATTTGATAAAATATGATGGGTATAGTGAATGCCCGGGTGGTGAAATGGTAGACACAGGGGACTTAAAATCCCCCGGTCATTGCGACCGTGCCGGTTCGAGTCCGGCCCCGGGCACCACCAGTTAGCTATGGAGCCATCGCCAAGTGGTAAGGCCGCAGCCTGCAAAGCTGCTATCCCCGGTTCAAATCCGGGTGGCTCCTCCATTAACAGATGTCTTCTTGATGCAGAACAAAGTCCTGAATCAATTCATCTCACTAAAGCTTCACCCTAGGGTTCAGAAGTTTTAACACAGTAAACTAGATTTTATCTTTTTCGGGTAAAATTCTCTTCTTAAAATTGTCGGGAGATGTCAGAGTGGTCGAATGTGCCGGTCTTGAAAACCGGTGAGGGTTATACCTCCGGGGGTTCGAATCCCCCTCTCCCGGCCACCTATCCAACAAGCTATTTCACCCTATTTTTATGATTACATTTGAAACATCGTTTGTTTTTGTACTACTTCAAAATCCGTACCAAAATGAATTCGCTGTTGTATACCGCCACGGGCAGTCAGATCAACAATAATACCCAACGATGCAACATCAATGTTGTTTTGAATGGTCTCAAAAATCTCATAGGCAATATTTTCTGCATTGAGAGTTACTGCTCTAAGCGAGGTGATGTAACGTTTGAAATCGATGAGATCAAAACTTTCTCCTTTGCTTGTAAAGTTGACATAAAGTGTGCCTCGGTAAGGCTGTCCGCTTGGTGCCAAAAACAGCAACTCTGGAGACATATATTGTATTTTGGTGTCTTCTTTGACGGCTACTTTTGTAAATTCCATTATTTATCCTATGCGCTGGGGGTTGATATTTCTGTTGATAAAACGGTGTTTTTCTATCTCTTCATATTTTGTCTCACCGTTACTGAAACTAAAAGTAGGATGGATGCTGATGTTGCCTCTTGGGTAAAAGAGCCCTATCACTTCAAGGTATTTGGGTGACATGAGAGCAACCAGGTCTTTACCTATTTTATTGACAACATCTTCATGGAATTCTCCGCTGTTCATAAAGCTGAAAAGATAGAGTTTAAGTGATTTGCTTTCGACCATCTTGATATGAGGGATATAGTTTATAATGAGCGTACCAAAGTCTGGCTGATTGGTGATTGGGCATAAAGCACTGAACTCATCGGCATTGAGTGTTACCCAGTAATCTCTTTGGGGGTGTATATTCTCAAAGGTTTCAAGGAGCTCTGGTGCGTAGGTGTACTGGTATTTGGTGTGTCCAGAACCCAATTGACTGATTTGGGAAGCTCTCTGTTTCTGATAAGCGGTCTTTTTACTTTGGTTGGTCATGTGTTGCCTTTTTTGGAGCGAGATAGCCTACTCTAAGAGGCCAAGAATCGTTAAAATTGTAACATAAGAGCGTAAAATACTCGCTATAATCAAGTAAGCCAAAACATTAGGAGCAAAGCATGAGTGAACATCTGGGAAAATTGATACTAAGAGTGATGATGGGAGGCATGATGCTTTTTCATGGCATTGAAAAAGCCCTTCATGGCATCGGATTCATTAAAGGAGTGTTGAAAACACAGCATATCCCTGAAGTTTTAGCCTATGGGGTTTACATTGGTGAGATATTTGCCCCCTTGTTCTTGATCATAGGATGGCAAAGCAGATTTTGGGGTGGCGTGCTTGTATTCAATATGTTAGCTGCTATCTACCTTACTAAGAGCAATCTGTGGTTTAGTCTAGGTGAACATGGGGCATGGGCACTCGAGTTGCCGATGCTCTATTTGGCAGGTGCATTGGCTATTGTCTTTTTGGGTTCGGGTAAGTATGCGGTTATTGCTGACTGATGCACACTCAGTACACGAAAGGTAGGCATACTTCAGCAAAAAGAGGTGATGTATGGTTAGGTTTTTACTTAGTTTTTGGATTGTAGGTGGAGTACTGCTTTTTGCAGAAGGAATGCAGCCATGGTCACCTAAATTCAATAGTTTGAGTGCATTTGAAAAACATGTATTGGTGGACAAGGGTACCGAGCGTGCATTTTCAGGTGAGTATGTCAACACCAAAGAGGATGGAACCTATGTATGTAAAGTATGTGGCGCTGCCCTTTACAAATCAGATGACAAATTTGACTCACATTGTGGGTGGCCCAGTTTTGATGATGCCATTGCGGGAGCCATCAAGGAGACAACCGATGCAGATGGAATCCGTACAGAGATTACATGCGCAAACTGCGGTGCACATATGGGTCATGTATTTAGAGGGGAAAGTTTAACAGCTAAAAATGTAAGACACTGTGTCAACTCTGTCTCTTTAGAGTTTCAAAAAAAGACAACAGCAGATACCCCACTTAAAAAAGCTTATTTTGCCGGCGGATGTTTTTGGGGTGTAGAGTATTATCTTGAAAAGATGGCTGGTGTTAAAGAGGTGACTTCTGGTTTTATGGGAGGGGATGTTGCCAACCCAAGTTATGAGGAAGTGGTAGGACATGGTACGGGACATCTGGAGACGGTTGAGGTTGTCTATGATGCCTCAATAGTCTCTTATGAAACATTGGCAAAAGCTTTTTTTGAGATACATGACCCTACGCAAAGAGACGGACAGGGACCAGACATCGGGAGTCAATACCTCTCAGCGGTGTTTGTCAGCACACCCAGAGAGCGCGAAACCATTGAAAAACTCATTTCCATACTTGAAAAGAAGGGCTTGCATATTGCAACCAAAGTGCTTCCTGCAGAACCATTTTACAAAGCTGAAGGGTATCATCAAGATTATTATGAACGTAAGGGTTCAGTGCCGTATTGTCACAGACGTGTAAAACGGTTTTAATGCTTACACTTCTTTGGTGTTAATCATCCACTGTGAGAAGACATTGATGTAGTTCCAAAAGCTTTGAATGTTTTCTTCGGAGCTTAATTTATTCTCGATGATGGGCTGGAGTGCCTCTTCAAAAAGAACAAGCCAGTGTAGTCGTGCTGTAGGCGTGATGCGAAAGGGAGCGTGTCTGCCTCGCATTTGGGGTGCACCGCGGTGTTGGTTGAAATAGGGTGTCCCACCACAGATTTGGATAAAAAAGTCTGCAGAGAATTGTCCCGCCTGCTTCATAGCCTCTTTATCTTTTGGAAATAGTGCTTTGATGGGACTTTCAAATAACTTCATGTAAAATCTATCAAGTAAGTCTCGCATACCCTCTTCTCCTATGTCCATCAGAAATCCAGGATTGGGTTTGGTTACGGGTGGATTGATACCTTCTTGGTAAGGAAGGATGGAAAAATCTATAGAGGATGTGCCAAACTGCATAGTGGTATACCTTTTTGGGAAAGTTATACCATGAAATAGCTTAGGCAACAGGGTATGAGGGGTTAGCGACACCCACCCGAACCGCAACTATCATTGTTTTCTACAGCAAAGCTGTTGGTGTAGCCACACTCTTGGCATTCAAATGAGAGCAGTTTGGGACTAGAACATCCGCCTGATCTCTGGTCAGTGAGCAGAATACTTTTGTGGTGGCACTTGGGACAAAACCCTCTTCTGATAGCATCCAGCTGTTCTTTTTTTTCTTTGAGATAATAGACATAAGCCGATACGCTTCCCAAAAGAACAAGCACCATAAAAATAAGTAGATAAACTGAATCGATAACAGACTCCTTAGGTGGTATAGTGTTTCAGCTCATGTATCTGCGCTTTAAAGTCAGGTAGATAGCGTTCAACCAAAAGCCAAAAATCTTTTTGATGATGTTTGTGTTTGATATGAGAAAGTTCATGCACAATGATGTAGTGTATCACAGGCAAGGGAAGTTTCATCATCATGGTGTTGAAACTTAAAACATTTTGAGCGCTGCAGCTTCCCCATTGTCGCTTTGTTTTTTGAAACCGCACTTTTTGTGGAGACAGAGACATTTTTTCTGCCCATAGTGCAACAAAAGAAGGGATAAGCTTTTGAGCCTCATTTTTGTAAAAAAGGTCAATATGGGCTTGAAACAGTGTCTCATCATAGGTTGAGTAAGAGAGTCTAAACGCAACTTCTTCAAACTCAAATTTTACATTTTTTTTGTTATGTGGTGCCAACACAAGCGGATAGGCTTTGCCCATAAAATACAACTCCGGGTTGTCACAAAAGTCTAAGGCTTTGCCTTTTTTTTCTAAAAAGCGTTTTCTTGAGGCAGTAATCCACGAAGCTTTTTTTAGTAAAAGCTGTTCAATTTTATGCTGCGGTACTTTCGGTGATTTGACAACAAGAGTTCCCGTGTTGTCAAGTGTGAGATAGATATGTGTAAGCTTGGGATTGACAATATGGATATACTGCGGCAAAATCCCCATCATGACAGGTTAGTTGGCAAGTTTGCCGTTTCTGTACATGACCCTTCTGTGGATGGTACCGTCTATATTGTATGTTTGTGCCGGACCATTTTTTAACCCGTTGGCATAGGTATAGGTTACCATTAGGTCACCGTTGGGGTAAAATGCTTTTTGTAAACCTTCCAAATTTCCATTGACATAGGTCTGCTTCCAAAGGACGCGACCCTCTTCATCATACCCGGTTTCTACACCATTTTTGACACCATTTCTAATGGTCACTTCAGAGGTTTTACTCCCTGTGTAGCCATACTGTATTAGCAGTCCATTTTGTTCGGTATCATCATCCATGATGAATTCGGAACGTATTTTACCACCCGTAAAGTATTCTTTTTTGACAGATTTTCCTAAAAGATCAGGAGAAGAACAAGCATTGAAGAAAAAAAAGAGCATAATAGATAAAAAAAGTGAAAACTTGTTCATAAGATCCCTTGCTGTGTAAAGTATAAATGTTAGTATACACTAACTTGACTTTTTTTAGTAAACGTTGCCTGTGTACATCTCTGTATTGTTTGGAGTTGGTTTTCAGGAAGTTTCACTGTGTGCCGCGGCATATATAATCGCGTTATCCATTCAGGAGTCTGATAAGTCCCATGGAGGCATACTGTGCAATAGGCCCTTCGCCCATCCACTTTTTGATGGCATGTGCGCCCAGCAACATATAGTGTGCGCCCTCTTCGGTTTGACTCAGGCTGTATGAGTATTCAAGCAACTCTTTGGTTTTGTTCTCGTCATTATTGGAAAAATGTTTTGCGAGGTATTGGGTGTAGAGTGTGCGTTCATCCTCTTTGCTGAGATGATAGACCTGTGAGATATGCTGCATCGCACCCATAAAATAACCAAAAATCATAGGATGTTTGGTGGTATCGTTGAGTAAAAATGGGTTGTTCATCTTTGGCATAGCAAGAGATTCTATGGTAAATCCATTAAGGGTATCACTAATTTTTGCATACGGTATCTCTTCTTTTTTCTTGAGAAAGTCTAACAGTCCCACGCTCACCCTTTTTTGATTATAGTATTTTATCTAAATAGTAAAAAAATTATTATAAAATATTATACACTAAAAATGTCAAAAAAATATAAGAAATAGAAAAGAATAGGGTTGAATACGATGAAGCATATGGCTGAGAGGAAGGGATTCGAACCCTCGGTGAGTTGCCCCACACAGACGTTCCAGGTCTGCACCTTCAACCGCTCGGACACCTCTCATTACCTGTAAAATATCTGTCAGTAAACAAAAAATGGGATAATTGTTTGAGATATGACTACTTTGCAATACCCCTCCCCAGATACCTGCGGCACACAGAAAAGAAAGGTGGGCTGCTATGTTCCCATCCTGACCCGTTGTCTCTCAGTCCCGTTGCACAGGTCTGAAAAGAGGCATCGGAATTTTAGCCAAAGCTAGCTTAGTTTACTCTTCATCATGGATGACACTCCACTCATCAAAAGGCAGTGCTTCAAAGTGTACTTTTTCTATCTGGAACTCATAGGTATTGGCTATGGTTACGATAGTCACTTTTTGTATGTTGTACGTTTTATAAAGTGAAAATTTATTTTGGGATTTGACCCAAAGTGCTTCTTCACTCTCAAAAGGTGCGGGGACAATTAGTTCATTGTGTGCCGTGACATACCCGTGTATGCCCAGCGTTTGTAGGTGTATGCCGTGCTTGATGAGTGCAAGGGCTATCATGCTGTCAAACTGCATCATAAAAGGCTGATTGATACTGAGGTATTTTGCAAAGGCAAAGTCAAACAAGAGCATTTTTTTACCCGATTTTTGGTATCGGTCTTCGATAAAAAAGATGAGCTTTTCTTCTGTGAAGGCTTTTACCATTTTATAGAGCCAATCTTTAGAGACTTTAAATTTTTCTTTTGCAAAGGCATAGAGCTGATGCGTAGTTATGTGTTTGGCATGATGCCGGGAGAGAACCAGGAGAAGCTTAAGCTCGTTGTCATCAAAGGCACTGTGTAAAAAAGTTTTCATCGATTGCGTATGCATTTTTTGCGAACGTGCAAGCAGCGGCAGTGTACCTGAGCGTAAAAAGTGATTGAGTCCACTACTGTGTGACGCAGTAGACTCAAACGCAAGAAATTCTTCATAGTCCAAAGGAAAAAGTTCCACGGCGTGTAAAGATGCATCCTTTAGCAGTATACGCGAGAGTACAATAAGTTTTTGTACCGAAGGAAAATCTGGAAGCACGGCAGGCATATAGTGGTCCAGTACAAGCAGTGTAATTTTCTCTTTGTCAATAAACTTTTGCAAAGAAGTCAATTCAAGGGGCGAGAAGATAAGGTTTGGATCATCCAAATCAATATATAGAATGCTTTGTTTGTCTTCTTCTTTGTGGATGAGGTCAAGAATGAGAGCTGTTTTGCCTGAACCTCTTGTGCCATAGAGATTGATATGGTTTTCTTCACTTTTTTCTTTGAGTAAAGTTTGACATTTTCTTGGAATATAGTGATCCGTCACCAAACGCTGTTGGTGATAATAAGCTAGCAATTCCATAGGCGTACAACTCCATCTATTCCTTATTGAAAGGAAACATATTTGTATATTGTATCGTTTTATAAGCAAAATATATTGCCACTTTGAAAAACTTTTGGTATAATTCGCGTTCCTAAATTTATGTTAGGGGGTTTTAACCCCGTGTTTAGGCACCCGAGCAATGTCTTTGGCTAACGAGTTCTTTAAAGGGTAAATATGGAAAAAATTAGATTAAAGCTTAAAGCTTACGATCATCGTGTTCTAGACAGATCAGTTGCTGCAATCATAGATGCAGTTAAGCGTACAGGCGCAGAGATTAGAGGGCCAATTCCAATGCCAACTAAGATGAAGCGTTATACCGTTCTTAAATCACCACACGTCAATAAAGACGCTCGTGAGCAATTTGAGATCAGAATTCACGGAAGAATGATTGACATCGTTTCGGCTACTTCAGATACTATTGATTCACTTATGAAGTTGGATCTGGCACCTGAGATTGAAGTTGAAATCAGATCAATGGACAAGTAGGAGTAGAAAATGGAATATATTATTGAAAAAATTGGTATGAGCAGAACTGTTGAAGTACCATCTGTTCCAGTGACACTTCTTAAAGTCGTTGAAGCAAAAGTGTGTGAAGTAAGAGAAGACGGGAAAGCACTGGTTGCGTACAACTCAAGTAAAAAACTCAACAAAAGCATCGAAGGTCAGCAGACTAAATTTGGTGTTTCTAAAGAGTTTAACAAATTTATGACCATTGAAGTTGCTGAAGGTACAGAGGCTGGTGATTTGAGTACAGCTGCTTTGTCTGAAGCAACAAGTGTGAAAACATCTTTGAATACCAAAGGTAGAGGTTTTCAAGGTGGTATGAAACGTCACGGTTTCAGCGGTGGACCAGCAGAGCATGGACACAGATTTGGTAGAAGAATCGGTTCTATCGGTAATGCTGAGTGGCCAGGTCGTGTACAACCAGGTAAAAAAATGCCAGGACAATACGGTAACACACAAGTGACTGTAAAAAATGACGTACTGTCATTTGATGAGCAAAACGGTATTTTAGTATTAAAAGGTTCAATTCCTGGTCACAATGGGGCTAGAGGATTGGTAAGGATAGTTAAATAATGAAAACAACAGTAATTAAAACAACAGACCTTCCAAAAGCATTTTTAGAAGTTCACCCGCACAACCTCTACCTCTACTGCAAAGCATATGCAGCAGGGCTAAGAGCAAACACGGCAAAAGCAAAAACAAGAGCCGAAGTAAGCGGTGGTGGTAAAAAACCATTTGCCCAAAAAGGTGGCGGTAGAGCAAGACAGGGTTCAATCACTGCGCCTCATTATGTTGGCGGTGGTGTTGCATTTGGACCAAACACAAACAGAAATTATGATCAAAAAGTAAACAAAAAGCAAAAGAAATTGGCACTCTATCATGCACTA